>JBFIPX010000232.1:0-5137 GCA_041609895.1 Rhodothermales bacterium | reverse complement strand
GTTGACCGTCCACGTCATCCGAAACCACCTCAAGAACTCCTTCTGACATAGCTTTCTAGCCTCCTGTATGAACAGCGCCCGGGATTCGCGGTGTCTCTTGCGGGGCATGATAATCCAGGCGAAGAGCTTATAAAGCCAAAGGTAGGGAACGAGGCGTTTGAAGAGGTTGCCGATTACGACGAGTACACGAGATCGGAAGTTCAGCCTCGTGATCGCGCCGCCGAGAACCATGGATCCCACTCTGCCGGGATCGATCTCGGCGAGCGAGCGGATGATAAGCGAACCCAACGATATCCCGACGAAGTGGGCCCTCTGTATTTCCAGATGATCGAGCACCTCGAGGATGTCGCGGCTTATGTCCTCGAACGTGTAGCGGAATGAGGTAACTTTTCGGTTTCGGGACTCGCCGTGTCCCCGCAGGTCGATCAGCAGGACGTTAAAATGGTCCTTGAAATCTCGCACCTGCTTATACCAGATGGCCGAGCTGCCGCCCGCGCCATGTACCATGACGACCCAGTCCGCTTCCGGACCGATCTCGTATGTCTTGTAGTATAGCAAGCTAGCGGTGGACGTATGGTGTTCCGAGATCTCTAAACGCGGTGGAGCGGGATCTTGATTCTGTGGCTCAGGTGAAACCAGAGCGAAAGCCACATCGCTCATCTACCGCGGTGTCGAACGATGATCATATACGAAGTCAATCTGTCGGTGGACAATAGTCAAGCGGAGCCGTTCTCCATCTGGTTGAGATCGCACATTCCGGAGATAGTATCGTATCCCGGATTCATAGACGCCACCTGGTATTATCGTGAACCCGAGGATGGGCGCCAGCTATGGACCATCCACTATCGTGTTGCGGATTGGAAATCTTTACAGGAGTACTTCGACAACTACGCATCGCAGGCCAGGCAGGAAGGGATAGACCGATTCGGACATAGCTTCACGGCCGATCGACGCGTCCTGATTCAGCGGGAGCACTTCGCTGACGCATCCTGATGCACAGGTTCTCCTTGCGCTGGCACGCCGCAAAAGAGCCTCCTTCTATGAGCGAACACCTGCGTACTCTATGCCTGTTAGATCCACGATCTCTCGTTTCCATGAGGTTAAATCGGACCGGCTGAAGTCGGCGAGCCGCGAATGGCCGCAGGCGCGGGCGAGTATCTTCATCAAGTCTACGGTTGCGAGCAGGTAGTTGCGTAGCCGCTCGGCGGACTTTTCGATGACAAGGCGCGAGCGAAGATTCTTCTTCTGCGTGGCGATTCCGACCGGGCAGTTGTTGGTGTGGCACGCGCGCATGCCGAGGCAGCCGACCGCTTGAATTGCTGAATTCGCTATTGCCACTCCGTCAGCGCCCAGGGCAAGCGCTTTGACGAAGTCGGACTCCGTTCGGAGGCCACCCGTGGCCACTAGTGTGACGGAGTCGGCGCCGGATTTGTCGAGGTGACGGCGAGCGCGGGCAAGAGCGGCCATCGTTGGCACCGAGATATTGTGCTTGAAGATCTCCGGGGCGGCACCGGTACCTCCGCCGCGACCATCCAGAATGATATAGTCGACGCCCACTTCCAGAGCGAAGTCGATGTCTGCCTCAATGTGCTGAGCGGACATCTTGATGCCGATCGGTATTCCCCCGGTTCGTTCGCGAATCTTCTCCGCGAGGTCGGCGAAATCGGAGGGTTTCACCAGATCCGGAAAGCGAGAGGGACTAACGGCGTCCTGGCCGGGTTCGAGGCCTCGAACGTCCGCGATCTTTCCATTCACTTTGCTGCCGGGAAGGTGTCCGCCTGTTCCGGTCTTGGCTCCCTGGCCTGCTTTGAAATGAAACGCCTGTGCGCTGCACGCCTTGTCGAGATCCCAGCCGAATTTTGCGGAGGCGAGCTCATAGAAGTATCTGGAGTTGGCAGCCTGCTCTTCGGGCAGCATGCCCCCTTCGCCGGAGCAAATGCCGGTGCCGGCCATCTCGGCACCCATTGCCAGCGCCACCTTCGCCTCCTCGCTTAGCGCGCCGAAGCTCATGTCGCTCACGAAGATGGGAATGTCCAGCTTGAGCGGCTTGCCCGCACCGGGGCCGATGACGAGTCCCGTGGCCACATCGGCGTCGTCGGCGAGGGGTCGTGTTGCGAGTTGTGCGGTCAGTATCTGAATGTCGGACCATTGCGGAAGCTCGGTCAGCGGAACGCCCATGGCCGAGACCTTTCCATGATGCCCGAAATTCTTCAGTCCATTTCGAGCCAGCTGCTGGATGTACCTGTTGTGAGATTCCTCCGGAGCACCGTGAATGTCCTGGTACAGTCCGAGGTAGGCGTCACGGTCGTAGGGCTGCGGATTGGAGCGCGCCCACGAACGAACCTCGTTCTCGTCCACATACACGGCGTCGTCGTCTAGACTGATCCAGGCCGTAAATTTCTTCAGCGCCTCGTCATTGTTGTACTCGCTGACGCCCGTGTCGAAACGGTAGTCCCAGTTGTGTACTCCGCAGATCAGATTCTGGCCGTCGATGTGGCCGTCGGCCAGTAACGCGCCGCGGTGCAAACAGCGACCGTACAGGACCGAAACATTATCCCCGTATCGGATGACAACAAGGTCGACGCTCGCCACAAGTGCATACGCCGGCTTGCGGTCAGCCAAATCACTCCAGGTAGCAACCTTTGCCGTCATCTCCGTACGCAATTCCGTCATAAGTCTACTCGCAGTTGCAGTAAATGGTATTTGTGGTTTGGATGGTTACAGCAACCGGCGCGAAGCCGCGATCGCCGCGTCTAGAAAGTGGTTCACGAGTTCCTTCTGGTCACTGGCACTTCCGGCTGAGCTGATTGCGCTACCGCTAAGTACTGCACCGACCCAACCTTCGCGATTCCAGTCTCCGACCGGCAAGTCGGGGAGCTGATCCGGGTCAGGATATGGCCACGGAGTCACGTAGAAGTACGGCTCTGACCTGCCGGCGTCGCCGGGGCTGAGTCCGGCGCCTATCGTCCGCGCCTCCTCGGAGTCATCATTCGGATCGAGTCGAATCAGCGTCGCGATATCGAAATGGTGCGGCCAGCACCTGACAACGGACGCATAATGCTGGCTTCGTGCAGTGGATGCCAATACCTGGCTTGCATTCGAAAACCAGGCGGATAGCTCCTCGCGAGATTCTCTTGGACAGTCAAATGTCGCTTTGTCACCGACCGGATGTGGGGGCATCTCATGGTCCGGACGAACGAGGGAAGATCGTATCGTGTCAATTTGCGATGTCGTGTCCCACAGCCACTCATACCCTTGCGATAATGACTTGCCCTCGAGAGGCAATGAATCCTCCATGTCATCTGCGACGACGAAGATTGCCAAGGCCGTCAGATCGATTCCTGCGCGCACGGACTGACTGCCGACTGCGGTGCCCATCAGGGCGCCGCGCTTTCCATTCCACCGGAGGCTGGTATGGCTCCAGTCGGGCTCCGGATTCGCGAACGTGTAACCCAGAGAGGCCGGGATTTGCGCGGCCCAGTGCAGTTGCAGTCGGGCGTCTTCCAGCGCGTCCGGCTGAACCCGTCCGAGTCGTTTCCATCGCATCTTGAATTCTCCTGTGGTTCAGATCAACTCCGGATCGGACATGATTTCGGCGATGCTCGGTCCATCGGTGGATAGAGCTTTCTGAATTGCTTCCGGCAGCTCGTCGGCCGAAGTAACCCGCCATCCGCCCGCTCCACAAATCCTTGCGTAAGCGGCGAAGCTGGTGTTGTGGAGCGAAGTCTGCCAGACATATCAGTTTCCAGCCCGCTGTTCCTCTCGGCCAGCAGTCCGTTTTCGATCGATCCTTCCCCAAGGGGTCCTCCCTGGTGGGGGCATTTGTTGCTGAGGGCGCCGTAGGCACCTTCGTGCCGCGTCATACAAAGAGTGAGGTGCCGACATGTGACCGTAGTCACCCGCCCCGCGGGAAGCTGATCCGGCTCGAAAACTTTCAGCCATTCGAACCGGGAATTTTCAGGACCAGACATATAGAGCGGGGCGGGGTCTTCGAGATTTCTGATTGTCGCAGACCATGCCAGGGTAATCTCGGCATGACGCGAATCGAGGTGATGGCGCTTGTACGTAGTACGAAGCGACATTTATGTTACATTCATCGCAGAACCAGTGACACGATAGATAACAAAACAGCAGTGGATCTGCCACTGGATGAAAGGCGGCACCACAATACGGTACTGTTAAGATGAAGATACCCGGTCTAACTGCGTCCTCGATCGAGAGCTACGCAGCCGAGGGCTCGTTTGAAAGGGGCCGCGGATATGTCGAAGCCGGCGCGGTAGTCTCTCTGCGGCGAACGGGTCCAGGACACATCGAGGCCCACGTGAAGGGAGGCCACATGATGCCCTACACGGTTGTGGTTCGTCATGACGATCAGGGCGTCTCGGAAGTTGAATGCAGCTGCCCCTATTTCGCGGGCGGCTGGTGCAAGCACATAGTGGCTGTGCTGCTTGCATACCTGGAAGGTGAATACGACCTGGAAGGATCTGAACTGCTCGCTCGACTGATGCAGGGGCTAAGTCGAGATGAAGTGGTCTTGCTGCTGCAGTCTGTGGCGCAAGATCATCCAGAGATAGCAACGTGGGTGCTCGATGCACAGAGACGATCCCGTGATGATTAACAAACCACGTTTTATTATCGTCGGCGGCACGTCGACACGTCGACACGTCGACACGATGGACTCGTGACTTGTGATTGAGCTGCTCGACATTGCAGGGACTTTCGTGTTTGCAGTTGCTGGAGGATTCCGTGCCACCCGTCACGAACTTGACTTCCTCGGCGTGATGGTCCTCGCGGTGGCGACAGGGGTCGGCGGTGGATTGATACGTGACGCTCTCCTCGGAGCGACGCCAGCGGCCGCGCTCGACAGTGAGCTCTATCTCGTCGTCTGTATCCTCGGGGGAGTGCTGGTGCTTATCGCGGCTCCGCGGGTGGCACGCGAGTGGAACCGGGTGATGTTCGCGGATGCGATTGGCCTGGGCGTATTCACAGCGATTGGTGCCGCCAAGGCTGCCGCCTTCGGACTGGGCCCAATTGGTGTCATGATCATCGGCGCCTTGACCGCGACCGGCGGAGGAGTTGTTCGCGACGTGCTTGTCCGCGAGGTGCCCGCGGTTGTCAGGCACGATTTCTATGCGAC
>JBFIPX010000231.1:0-5143 GCA_041609895.1 Rhodothermales bacterium | reverse complement strand
GGTATCACGCCACACAGCCTCACGCACACGGCTCCCTTGATCTGGCTCAACGAAGGAATGGAGGTCGAAGAGGTCAAGGCGCGCATGCGTCACGGCACGCTTGACACGACGATGATTTACTTCCGGCAGCAGGGGCTACTGAGCGGCGATCCTGACTCGTAAAGCCCCAGGACTCGCTATCGACTCACTGAGCCGAATCGACGGATCGGCTGGAGTGGCTACAGTCGCGTACCGATCGTCAGCTGGTTCAGACCACCGAGCGACGACCAGGAAGAATAAGCGTAGTCGAACCGAATCTTCCGAATCATGATGCCGGCGCCTATTCCGAGTCCTGCAAGATCGAGGCGGCTCTTCTGTTTGAGAGATTCGTGTTTTCGGTGGTTGTAACCCACGCGTACCCGAAACGACGGACTGAACTGCAGCTCGCCGGCTAAGACGAGATACTGGAACAGGGCACCGACTCCGGTTGCATCGCCGGGAGGATCGCCAATGTTCTGGAGGTCGAACGCGGTAAGAGAGAGCATTAGTGGCAGGTGCCGCAGTTTTTTGGACACCGCGACGCGCAGGTCGAAGGGAAGGTCGTCTGATGATTCGCCAAAAGAACTCAATGTGACGCCGGCGTTGGAGAGCACGAGGCTCGCAACGAAGTCCGACTCGGGGACGACGTACGCGCCACCAAGGTCCACCGCCACTGCGGATGCGCTGTATGAATCTATCGACGAATAAACAAGATGCACGTTGGCGCCGTACCGCAGCCTTTCGCCGTATGGGCGTGCTCCGCCAATCGTGAGGGCCACGTCGCCGGCTGAGAACGAACCATCCGTTTCACCGAACTCGTTTGCCCGTTCGAACGAACCCCAGCTGAGGAATCGGATGCCCGCCGCGAAAGTACCAGTACCCTCAAGGTGCCGGCCGTAGGAAAGAAAACCAGCATTGATGTCAGCGACGTGATTCAGATACGAGAGTGAAGCGATGCCGGACATACTCTCGTTGAGCAAGGACGGATTGTAAAAGAATGCATTCACGTCGTCGTCATAGACGGCGGCAAACGATCCTGCCATTGCGGAAGCGCGCGCCGACGGGTCAAGTCGCAGGAAGGAGAAACCTGTGATCCTGTCTGCCTGCGCGGTCGCGTTTGTGGCGGGTCCGACCGCGACCACGAGCACGATGATAATTACAAGTCTATTGATCGTCATCCGAAGAATTGATCGTCATGCGAAGAATTGCCGTGAGCAGGTGGGGTCAGTATCGGCACGAGCTGGCTGTCGGCAAAGGCGATTATTGAGGCCCGCTGCATGGGCCGCCGTGCTGCAGCGGTTGGCCAGTGAGCTGCTGCACAAACCCTCCGGCTGGCTGCTCCCCGTATACCTGCTTCCCCGCCCAATGGTCCATGGCAGGACCCATGGCAGGACCGACCGACGGTAAGCAACGAGGAGGGCGAATTATGACGTAAATTCGTGCATGTATTGGAACGGACGGCACCGGGCCGCGTGACAAACGCCATCTTCTTCCCGCAGTTGGATCGCTTTTTGTTCACTCCCGTAATCCAGACCAGTTCACCCATTTTCAGGTCGAGCATTCCTCTTTCTGGCGTCCGTTCGGCGAAAATTACTCACGCGCCGGACGTTATGTCACATATGCAGACTTCCCAGGCCCCGGCCAGTAACCAGCCATGTTGAACGTAATACACAGACTCTTCGGTGACAGTAACGAGCGGGAGCTGAAAAAGCTTTGGCCTGTCGTTGAGGAAATCAAGTCTTTTGATGCCAAGATGAAGCTGCTCTCCGAAGATCAGCTTCGCGGCAAGACCGACGAATTCAAACAGCGGATTGCCGAAGCCGTAGCCCCCATCGAAGAGGAGATGGCCGAATTGAAGGCCCGCCTTAAGGGTGCGCAGCCGGCGGTGGAGGTTGGCGGCAACGGTCAGGCTGCTCAGGCATCGTTGGACCTCGACGAACGTCTGGACATGTACGATCGGCTGGACGATCTGGAAAAGGATTGGCTGGACGTAGTCGAGGACACCCTTGACGATCTCCTGCCTGAGGCATTCGCGGTCGTCAAGGAAACGTGCCGTCGCATGATCGGCAAAGAGTGGGAAGCCGGCGGACAGATAATCAAATGGGACATGGTGCCGTACGACGTTCAGCTCCTCGGAGGAGTGGTGCTGCATCAGGGACGCATTGCGGAGATGAAGACGGGTGAGGGTAAGACGCTGGTTGCCGTCGCGCCTGTATATCTCAACGCGTTGGTTGGCCGCGGCGTGCATCTGGTGACCGTCAACCCATACCTGGCCGAAAGGGATGCTCAGTGGATGGGCCCCATTCTCGAGTTCCTCGGGATGAAGGTCGATGTAATCGACAAGCACGAGCCGCATTCGCCCGGACGCCGGGCCGCCTACGCGGCAGACGTCACCTACGGAACGAACAACGAATTTGGCTTTGATTATCTGCGCGACAATTCGTTCGTAATAGACCCACAGCAGCTTGTTCAGCGTGGCCACCACTTTGCTATAGTTGACGAGGTTGACTCCGTGCTGGTCGACGAAGCCCGGACGCCGCTTATCATATCCGGCCCCGTCCCCCAGGCCAACGACAATCGATTTATCGAGCTTCGGCAGCCGGTAGACAAACTCGTCTATGCCCAGAAGAAGTTGGTCGGTCAGCTCGTCACCGAAGCTGAGAGGCTCCTTGCAGAGAAGGACGCGGCTGAGGCCGCAGGAGATCGAAAGAAGGTGGCTGAACTGGAAGGTGAGGCCGGCCTGGCACTTCTTCGTGCTCACAGGGGCTTTCAGAAGAACAAGAAGCTGCGCAAGCTTCTGGGTGAGCCTGGCGTATCTCCGCTTCTGCAAAAAACCGAGTTCTTCTACCTGCAGGACAACGCCAAGAACATGCCTTTCGTCGATGAGGAGCTGTATTTCGCGCTGGACGAGAAGCAGCACTCCATCGAGATGACCGAGAAAGGTCGTCAGTACATCTCGCGTGTGGGCGGCGAAGATGAAGACCTGTTCGTTCTGCCTGACATCGGAGTGGGTGTGGCGAACCTCGAGCGAGAGTATGAGGAAAGGGTTGCTGCGCTGGAAGAGGAGTACGCCGACAATCCGGATCTCTCGGAGGAGAAGGCCGAGAACAAGCTGCAGAATGACAAGAGATTGGCCCGTAAGGAATTCGAGGAGGGCAAGCTCGGACTATACAACACGTACTCTGAACGGGCGGAGCGGCTGCATGCCATCGAACAGCTTCTGAAGGCTTATACCCTGTACGAAAAGGATATTGAGTATATCGTTCAGGAAGACAAGGTGATGATTGTCGATCAGCACACCGGTCGTGTGCTTCCGGGCCGACGCTATTCGGACGGTCTCCATCAGGCCATCGAGGCAAAGGAGCAGGTCAAGATCCAGGCAGCAACCCAGACCTATGCGACCATCACGTTGCAGAACTACTTCCGGATGTATCACAAGCTGTCGGGAATGACAGGCACGGCCGAGACAGAGGCGGAAGAGTTCAACAAGATCTACAAGATGGTCGTGATCGTCATTCCGACCAACGAGCCGATCCGCCGTCAAGATCTGGATGATCTCGTCTTCAAGACGACCCGCGAGAAGTACGCGGCCGTAATCGATAAGGTCAGGGAGTACAACAAGAAAGGCCAGCCGGTCCTTGTCGGTACCACGACCGTCGAGGTGTCAGAAACGTTGAGCCGCATGCTTCAGCGTTCCGGTATCAAGCACAACGTTTTGAACGCGCGTCGCGACCGTGCGAAGACGGAAGCCCTTATCGTGTCCGAGGCCGGCCAGCGCGGGGCCGTTACGATTGCGACGAACATGGCCGGGCGAGGTACGGACATCAAGCTTGGGCAAGGCGTTCGCGAGGCAGGAGGGCTGGCCATTCTCGGAACGGAACGGCACGAGAGTCGCCGCATAGATCTCCAGCTTCGTGGGCGAGCGGGACGTCAGGGCGATCCCGGCGAGAGCCAGTTCTATGTGTCGCTTGAGGATAATCTCATGCGTCTCTTCGGCTCCGATCGAGTCGCGAAGATCATGGACCGTCTTGGCGTGGAGGATGGAGAAGTCATCACCCATCCGTGGGTAAACAAGAGCATTGAGCGGGCGCAGAAGAAGGTCGAGCAGAACAATTTCGCGATTCGAAAGCGCCAACTGGAATACGACGACGTGCTCAACTCGCAGCGCGAGGTCATCTACGACCGACGTCTACATGCGCTCAATGGAGAGCGCCTCCGTGGCGACTTGCTGGAGATGCTGGAGGACGTAGTTTCCTCGATCGTAGAGAAACACTATGGTGAGGGTGCGCTCGACGAGATGCGCGAAGAGCTTCTCAGGACACTCTCCCTCGATTTCGAGATCGACAAGCAGGAGTTCATCAATCTGGGAGAGGATGGCGTCGAGCATCGGATTGTGGAAGCGGCGGTTGAGTACTATGACCGAAAGCGGTCAATGCTTGCGCGTCCGTTCTTCGACAGCATGCAGCAACTCGCTGAAAGCGATCAAGAGAACAAGCCGGAACGTGTCTACGTCGACTTCACCGATGGGCGCCGCGTGATGCGGGCCGTCGCGAGCGTGTCAGACACGGTCGAGACTCATGGCCAGGAAATCAATGACGCGCTCGAACGTGCTGCGCTACTGTCCTTCATCGATTCCTACTGGACGGAGCACCTCCGAAACCTTGATGAAACCAAGGAGGGCATCGGACTCCGCGCTTTCGGGCAGAGAGATCCTCTCATCGAATACAAGATGGAGGCGTTCAAGCTGTTCGCCGCCATGATGGAGGAAATCAGTAACGATTTCGTCTCGTTCGTTTTCCGTGCCGGACCTCTGGTCGACGGACAAGCAACGAGGCGACCCGCAGCCGGTGCTCCGCCGAAAAGGCGTCTTGATCCGAAGCGGGCAAGCGCGCGTCACGATTCAGCAACGCCCAGCTACGGCGTGGGAGGTGGTGGAGCCGACAGCGCGGGCCGGGATCGCGATCCGACGGCCAAGCGCCAACCCGTCGTCGTGCAGGAGCGCGTGGGTCGAAACGAGCCGTGCCCGTGTGGGAGCGGCAAAAAGTACAAACACTGCCACGGCGCTTAACTTAAAGTCGTTTTAGACGATAGGCAATCTTGTGTAGTATCTTGCAAGATCCACCCG
>JBFIPX010000230.1:0-5158 GCA_041609895.1 Rhodothermales bacterium | reverse complement strand
GGCAAGCCGATGGTCAACATGCTGCTTCAGAAAGGCGTTGATGCAACTGTAACGGTGTGTCACAGCCGAACCCGCGACATCGATCGAATCGCGGCTGAGGCGGATATCTTGATCGCGGCAATAGGCCGTGCAAACTTTGTCACTGGCGACATGGTCAAGGAAGGTGCGGTGGTCATCGACGTAGGCATCAATCGTGTTGAGGACGCGACGCGGCCACGGGGCTACCGCCTCGTTGGTGACGTCGACTACCAGGCTGCGGTGCAAAAAGCGTCTTACATCACTCCGGTGCCCGGGGGCGTTGGACCGATGACGATTGCGATGCTGTTGATGAACACGCTCCGCGCCGCAAAAATGAACGCGGCATCACTTGTATAAGGGTTGATTTGCGGCGCACTCGCAGAGGAAATGTCCATGCAAGAAAGTCTTCCAGCCACCCAGACTCAGGACACTCTTCCTGCTGACACAACGGTTGTCGATTCGGTCGCCTCTACCCCATCGGATAGTGTAGACGCGATCGGATCCATCAGCAGGGGGATTACGGAGGCGGGCGAGCTTCTCGCTACCGGCCAGTTCTCGGAATTCTGGAACAAGGTCCTGTCTTCGATCACCGAATCGACCGCCGGCTTCGCACCAAATCTCATCGGCGCCCTATTTGTATTTCTACTGTTCTACATCGCGTACCGTGCTTTTGGATCGGTGCTGAGGCGCTTCCTTCGGCGGAGCAAGCGCGTGGACCTCGGTCTCGAGTCGCTACTGATGAAGACGTATAGAATCGTCGCGACGGTCTTCATCGCGATCATGGTTCTTGCTCAGTTCGGCGTAAACGTCACGGCATTGCTGGCCGGCCTGAGTATCGCTGGAATCGCCGTCGGTTTTGCGGCTAAGGATACCCTGGAGAACTTCATATCTGGCGTGACGATCCTGCTCGACAAACCGTTCGCGATCGGCGACGTGATCCAGGTTGAGGGTACATATGGAGTCGTCGAAGACCTGACGTTGCGATCAACCCGCGTGAAGACTCTTAACAACCAAATTATGGTGCTACCAAACGTGCACATGGTGAACCAAAAAGTGATCAACTTCACCATGCTGGGTGTGGTCCGCGTTGACATCGAGTTCGGCATCGCGTACAAGGAGTTTCCTCAGCAAGCGCGTGAGGTCGTGCTTCCCTTGACCGAGGGCGACGACGACCTGCATCCCGAGTTTGCACCTGAGGTTGTGGTGACTAAGCTGAATGATTCGAGCATTGACATGCAGCTGCGTGTATTTCTCAAGGATGCACGTAAGGAAACGAGGGTGCGGATGCGGTACATCGAGAAGATCCGCGAGGCGTTACGAGAAGCCGACATCGAGATTCCGTTCCCGCATTTGCAGCTCTTCATTGACGAGGCGAAGGCGTTTGAGGAGATGCCCTTGATGCAGCCACCCTCGCGACGGCCTCCGCCGGCTGAAGCGTAGGAAGCCTTGTCACGCACGGTGCGAAATTGAAACGGGCTTACAATCGCCGGAATGGAACCATTCGGCGGACCTAGCAGCGCGACTCTAGCGGGCTGCAGGAATGACGCCGATGACTCGTAGCGGACCGCCGCTGCCGCCGGCGATTTTCATCGGCAGAGCAAAGACCCATGCACCGGTTGCCGGGAGCCCGCCGACATTGGCCACATTCTCGAATGCGGGAATGTTAGCTTCGAACAGTACCTGATGCGATTCAAACTCGGTGGACTGTCCGTAGTCGATGCTCGGCGTATCGATGCCGACGGCGTGCACGTGCCGATTGGCTATCAGCCAAGCAGCCGCGGACGGATCCAAACCCGGAAAGTGCAGCTGCGCGACCGCGTCGGCTCCCCGGTCGGATGTACCCATGTATTTCGACCGATCTGGCCAGAATCTCGAGTAACCGGTATTGAATAGCAGAATGACGCCAGCCGGAAGTCGACCGTACTCTGATTCCCATCGCAGCAGATCGTCCTGACTTATTTGATAGTCAGGATCGGCCGCAACCTGTGCGGAAACATTCACCACCGCCGCAGGACCGATCAGATTGGCAAGGGGAATCTCGTCGGCCGACTGTTTGCCCTCGGCAAAGTGAACAGGCGCGTCTAGGTGTGTACCGCCATGCTCCGCGGCCCGGAAGGAGTTCGCTGCGTAGTAGAAGCCTTTATCGGTGTACCCAGCGAAGCCCCGCTCGAAAACAAAGCCTTCTTCAGTTGGCCAGTAGACGGTAGTAGAGTCAAAGGAGTGCGTCAGATCGACGAACTCGGCACCCCCGAGTGCTTTGTCGAGATCAGCGGAACGATAACGACAGCCCGCCAGGACGAGTACGGCGGCGATTGCCGCGCAGACTGCGACGTGACGATTGACAGGACAAGCAACCATCATCAGCCAATGTACCGAAGAGACAGCGCCGTGATGTCGTCGGATTGACTTGCGCCGGCCGCATGTGTAACAACACTCTCGACAACCGCATTTACAAGCGCCTCTGATGAGTCGTACGTCGCTCCCTGTAGGAGCTCCTGCAATTGCTCCTCGAGGTACTCCTCCCCAGCGGGATTCATGGCTTCTGTCACACCATCGGTGTAGACGAACAGCGTGTCATCCCGGCCAAGCGATACTTCCTTCTGCTTGTACGCGAAGTCCCCCAGAAGGCAGATCGCGATGCTTTCCGTACGATCCAGAAAACTGACTTCTTTATCTGCTTTCACAACAAACGGTGGATTATGTCCCGCGTTGCAGTACGTCACGACGCCGGAGCGGACATCCAGAACACCATAGAACATCGTGACAAACATTTCCGGCAGCGTGTCCGGATAGAGAAGGCGATTGAGGTCCGCAAGGCAATCTCTTGGCTCTGCGCCCTTGACAGCGAGCGCTTTCAGGAGGGAACGACTTACGGACATGAGCATGGCCGCCGACAGGCCCTTTCCGGATACGTCACCGACCACAAACCCGAGACGATTCTCGTCAATCAGAAAGAAATCGTACAGGTCTCCGCCTACGTCGCGGGCCGGTATCATCGAAGCATAGATGTCAAATTCCGGGCGGTCCGGGATAATGTCCGGGAGGGCTGCTTCCTGTATTCGCTTGGCTACGTCTAACTCATTCTGAAGCGACGAAAGCCGAGACTGCGCCTCTGTCGCTTCCCGAAACACCTTTAGTTCGCGAAGACCCTTGTAGATTGTGGTCTCCAGATCCTCAAAGTCAACCGGCTTCGTCACGAAGTCGAACGCCCCTCGATTCATCGCCGTCCGGATGTTCTGCATGTCGCCGTATGCGGAGACAACAACGGATCGCAGAAGTCTGTCTAACTCACCAAGATGGTTCAGGAGGGTCAGCCCGTCCATACCGGGCATGTTGATGTCGGTCAGCACCAACTCGATATCTGGGTGCGCCTCGAGCTGTTGGAGCGCCTCCTTGCCGTCGTGAGCGAACTCGAAGGTCCACTCCTTCGCGCGGATCTTTTTTCTGAAACGCTGGCGGACGAGCGGCTCAAGGGCCGGTTCGTCGTCGACCACGAGTATCTTGGTCAGGTCGATCGAGTCGCCATCTGGAGCCTGCGCGCCAGGATCTGTGTCGCGATCACGCTTTGATATTGCTGGTTCCATATCTCTGATACTCAGAATTCTCGGCGAGTGCCTTACAAGCCCAGAACCTCGCGCCTTAGTTCGTCGAAATCGACTGGCTTGTTCAAGAACCCATCGGCGCCGAACTCCATGGCCGTTCTGAAATTCTTATCGTCGCTGTATGCCGTGATCATGTGTACTGAAAGATCAGCAAATTCCTCCTTGATCGTCTTGAGCATTTCCAATCCGGTCATTCCGGGCATATTGATGTCGGAAAGCACGAACACTATCGATGCCGCTCCGCCCTGCCGGAGGTAATCCAGGGCCCTCTGACCCGAATGCGCGAAATGCATGTTGATCCGACCGGCCTTAATCTCGCGGCGAAAGCGCTGTTTGAAAAGCCAGGTTACATCCTCCTCATCGTCAACAACTAGAACTTCGACGGGTGTGATCATATGCCTATTGAGTAGTGGTCGAGATCATTGGGGCAATGTAATTACAAACTGAGTGAACTCTCCGGGCTTGCTCTCGACTTTCAGGTCACCGCCGTGACCCTTTTAGATGATGTCGTAACTCATCGAGAGACCCAGGCCAGTTCCTGAACCGGTCGGCTTCGTCGTATAGAACGGTTCGAAAATTTTCGCCTTCACCGAATCCGGAATGCCCGTGCCATTGTCCCGTACTCCAATCTCGACACCGTCCGTGGTCCGTTTCGTGTGCACCGACACTGTCGGTGCGTAGCCGTCTTGAGCGCCCTTCGCCCGCTCGTTGACGGCATAGAAAGCATTGTTGAGCAGGTTGATGAGGACCCGACCGATGTCCTGGGGAACCATGGTTACCTCGCCCGCCGCCTCATCGTAATCCTTTTCGATCGACGAGTTGAAATCCGGATCCGCCGCACGCATGCCGTGGTAGGCAAGGTTGACATACTCCTCCAGCAGTGCGTTCACGTCGGTCGCTGTCCGCTCGCCGGAGTCGCCCCGCGAATGCTGCAGCATGCTCCTGACGATCCCGTCAGCCCGTTTTCCGTGCTCGTTGATCATCTCCGCATTGATCTTCAGGTCCGAGAGTATCTCGCGCAGCTCCTCGGCCACTTCCGCTAGCTGCTTATCCATGTTCTTATCGATCTCCTCCACAAGTTCTTCGGTAAGCTCGGCAGATACCGCCGCAAAGTTGTTGACGAAGTTGAGCGGGTTCTTGATCTCGTGCGCGATGCCGGCGGTGAGCTGTCCCAGCGACGCCATCTTCTCCGACTGAACCAGGCGTGTCTGCGCTGCCTGGAGATCCTCCAGCGTTTTGTTTAGTCGCTGGTACGCCTCCGCATTGTCGAGCGCGATCGCCGTGTAGGTAGCCAGGTTGCGCAGAATGTTGATGTGGTAGTCCGAGTAGGCGTTCTTCGTGAAACTCTGAGCCGAAATGACGCCGATAACCCGGTCTTTATGCGTTAGTGGCATGTAAAGAACCGATTCGGGAGTGTCTCCCGAAACAGGCGGCTGATCCGCCTGCAAATACTTTTGGTGCTCCGCAGGATAGTCCTGAATCACCACCTCGTCGCGATTGTGGTAGCACCAGGTCGCCAGTCGATCATCGTCCAGATC
>JBFIPX010000229.1:0-5171 GCA_041609895.1 Rhodothermales bacterium | reverse complement strand
TTCGTGCCCGGCGCGTACCGTTCAAAGGTGTCCACGATGGAGTCGCGGGCGCCGGCGGCAATCTCGTCCCACGTCAATCCGGAGGCCAGTTCGTACGGGAAATACTGTCCCCAAAGCCATAGAACCTCGCCGCCGGGCGGCGCGAGGGTGTCGTCTACCGCCGAAAACGTCATCGCGACCAGGGCGGGATCGCGCGACGGGATTCCCTTCAGGAAGTCACCGTAGGCCGCGTTGATGTGGTTGACGGACGGGCAGATGAGCTGCAGCGCCGTGCGCGCCTCGTCCGAAGGGTCAGCCGAGTAGCGTACCGGCTTGTCGAGTGCCAGCCGGACCATGGCGCCAAAGCCGTTGCCAACGCGCATGTGCTCAAGCGCTTTCGTGGGCCGATGTTCTTCGGGCAGCAGTCGTCCAAGCGTTTCCAGCGCATGCGCCGCACCGAGCACGGCTCGGGCGGTGTATGTCTCGCGACCCACCCTCACACCCGCCGCCCGACTTCGCTTCACCAGAATGTCCTCCACGGGAGCGTCGGTATAGACCGACCCGCCATAAGACTCGATGCACCGCTTCAGCGCCTGCGTAAGCATTCCGGATCCGCCGCGCGGCCGTGCGATGCCTCCCTCATGATATAGCGGCTGCCATAAAATAAAGGGCGCGGTCATAGGTTCGGTAGGAGGGGGCCCGGACTGGGCAGCCATCCACGCGAGCGCCGCCCTCACCTTTTCCTCGCGAAAATAGTCGGCTACGACGTCGCCGTATGGCCTTAGAATCGTAGACAATCGCGACTGCCAGCCAAGGTCGCCGTTTGACCCAAACGCGAACTTCTTGCCGAGCTGGAGGGGACCGGGGGCACTCAGGAACACCTCCTTGACCCGTTCGGCGAAATCACTCCAGTCGACAATGAGGCGGCGGTACGCTTCACCCTCGCCTGGATACTTCGTCTCGAGGTGCTCGACCGTACGATCCAGATCCCGATAGATGTAAAACGAATCGCCGTCTGGAAAGGGAGCGAAGAACAGGGGGTCAAGTTCGAGGTATTCGAGTCCGAACTGCTCCAGTTCCAGTTCTTCCACGATGGGCGTCAGGCGGATCAGGATGTGGGCGCTGCCGCCGATGTCAAATTGGTAGCCCGGCACGATCTCCTCTGTTGCAACAGCACCACCTACGATATGCCGCCGCTCGAACACAGCAACGCGATAACCGGCCTTCGCAAGGTAAGCCGAGGCCACCAGCCCGTTGTGGCCAGCTCCGATCGTAATGACGTCGTAGTCGTAGCTCAACAGGGTCGCCTTTCTATCGCGGATGTGGGCGTAACTCGGCTCGCGTAGGGACCAGCGTCGCGAGAGTTGGAGCGATACCCGCTGGACCGCAGTTCCGCGCTACAGAAGAAAGGGAATGAGGGCCTTGCGATCATTCGGATACTCCAAAAAGCGTTCGCGATACCAGCGATGGTTAGAAAGGGCACGGGGGATGAGGTTGGCCGCCGTCCAGATGGCAAACGCTGCCGCCGCAGGCGACCAGGTCAGGATCGCGAAACCGATCCATTCCAGTATCTCACCAAGGTAATTCGGACACGAAACGAATCGAAACAGACCACCGTACGGGACGCCGTAGCGCCCCGCCGACTCGCGACGCAGACGAAGCAGGATGTTGTCGGACTGGACGTTGCCCAACATTCCAACCGCAAAGATACCGAGCCCAAGCAGAAACCTCGGATCAGTCAACCAACCCGTATCGTACGGCGAGGCTATGGTCCCGATGTAATATCCGTTCAAATACCCGTTGACAGTGTTGAAGAACAGCGCGGACACGACCACGACAATCGGCATCCGTCGTCCGGCCTTAGACATGCGCGAGGGAAAGACGATCGTCCGGTTTACGTAGTGAACTATCCAGAGAATCAGGAAGATGAGAACGGAGAGCGTCAAAGGATTGTCACCCAGAAAAGTGACGATCGGGAACACAATGAGGGCAGGCAACTCCATTACAAACCATGCCAGCCGGTGACCAATTCGCGGTCCCCATCCTTCGCCTGAATGCCGTCCGTACGGCGCTCGGACCTTCAGCAAGACGAGGAAGACGGTCAGGGCGAGCAGTATCCACGCGGCCAGCGCATAATCGAAGGGGGAGAGGTTCACCGCGAAGATTCCTTCATGGTTGCTCCCTGCTTCGTTATGTCGCCTTGCGGCTGCATCCCCTTGTCGAATCCATAGCGCTCGAACACGTCCGGGATGGCCTCGACGATCTCTGCCGGCGTGAGTCCAAACTCCGCGAGGTCGTACCGATGCCGACTTCGATAGGAGGACGCCGAGCTCGTCGCGGCGTCAAGCGTTCGCTCGAACCCAGGGCTGACCTCAAGGTGAAAATGTTCATACACCGCTTTGATCGTCGAGCTGGGATCCGACTCCAGGTCTTCGTAGCGGATCTCGCACACGTTCTGTGGCGCAAGGTCGTCCAGTAGCTGCATGCGATATCGGTAGTAACCAGCAAACAGGCTGGCGAGCCGCCGATACACTTCGGCCTCGTCCGCGACCTGCGGCACCATCCGCTCCCACGGCGCCCGGTACATGCTGAGCAACGAAGCCAGCGCATCAACCGGGTGGCGCACGATGTGGACTACTCTCATATCAGGAAACACTTCGAGCGTTGCGGCAAGCCTTCCCGTCGTCGCGGTGCTCTTCACCAGCAGCGTCTTGCTTGACGATCCGTACAATTGACGGCGAAGGCTGGACTCATAGTATCGCATCAGCCGCTTCCTATGCTCTGTGGGTAGCCGATCCGCATACGATACCGCGGCGATCTCGTCGAAGAACGGAAAAAGCAGTGCGAGGACGGGTGACATCGCTGCATATACAAACAACTGTTCGTCTTCTTCCGCGTCAAAAAGCCCGGTGGTGTGAATGTTCGTCCATCCCCCAAAAGATTTGCCAACGAGCTTATCCACGACCGATCGAAGTCGACTGCCAAGGCGTTTGTCGACTCCACCGACAAGACGGATCAATCGTCTGAGACTGATAGCAGGAAAAACGCTTTCATACAAGCGTGCCGTCACGAACTGCGCATCCTCCGCAAGCAGGCGGTGAAGAAGTGTGGTTCCGCTTCGCGGATTTCCGAGGATGAATAGGGGAGCCCTGACCTCGACACGACGATGCCGAGGATAGGTAACGTGGTCCAAGGCACGAAATGCGGCAACGGTACCGCGCAGGAGAAGAAACGCTGCGGTCAGCGATGCGACCCACGCGAGGTGCTTCGGGTGACGGTGACGCTTTGATAGACTCGCGGCCAGACAGGCGCGCAATGTACGCCCGTGCAAATACATGCGGACTTGGGCTCTTGCAATCGGTTCGGACGACGCTGCGCGATCGGGTTTGGTCTCCCCATCAAGCGAAGCGTCCCGGTAACTTAGCTAAAACGAATGTGTAAGACGCAGCAATGCCAATCTCCCGATCTCCGGTACGTCCACAAACTCCTGATGCTCGTTGTTGAGGAGGTTTTGGACCGTGACGGTGAGCTGCGTGCCGGATGAGAACGGCACACGATAGTGAAAGCTCAAATCGAGAAGTGTGTACGGGTCCACCGAGCCGATGTAGACATCGGAACGAACCGGAAATCCGCCCACATATCTGACCCGCAGTTCGGTCGAGAACTCCCGAGCCGGCGCCGTATATCTCACGTTGCCCGACGCCTTGTGGCGGGGAGCATTCAGGGCTATGTCGTCGACGCGATCGACGTCACGAAAAAAGTTGTCTGACACGTAGGAGTACGAACCTCCAAAGGTCCAATGGGGCGATGCGAAGTACGAGAAATGGAAGTCCCCCCCATAGAGTGAGATGTCCCCAAAGTTTCGCCGGACGAGGAGTACGGCCGTGGGATCGAAAGACTCCTCCGGACTGACGGTACCGAACGGGACCGACCCGGCCAGTCCCGTACTTACGAGAAAACTGAGTTCGTTGGCCGGAGAGCCGTCGCCGTTTCCGAGGCCGGGTATCTGGTCGAGTGGCATCAGGTCAGCGACGGCTTCGGCGTTCGACGGGTCGGCCAGAGCAGCAGCCAAACGTTGATTTAGAAAGAACTGCAGAGCAGCAGTGTCGATAAAGACGTTCGGTGTTCCAACCTGGAAGGGGCCGATGAAGTTATTCACGCTCGTACGATAGAGATCGACTCCCACGACGAGCCGGTCGGCAAACACGCCCTTGTATCCGAACTCCAAGGTCTCCGTGCGAATGATCTTCAGAGCCGGTACGTCGTCCGGGGCAAATGACGGCACGAACTCTTGTCGCTCAAGGTCAAGTATTCGGACCGCGTTGCCCACGCCCTCCACCTCCATGGGGAGAACGGCAGCCAGGGCGGCAGAAAAAGCGTCCACGGCGTCTGCCGGAATCAAACCGGAATCAGCCAATCCGATGCCGAGGCCTGCGACGGAGGCATTTCTTGCGACCGACCACATCACGTTCGTGAACGTCGGATCGTCGAGGGCGATATAGCTGTTCCCATCCAGGCCACGAGGGTCGAGTACTGCGTATGGTGAGCGAAACTGTGGGCGCCCGGCAGCGTCACGCCGAAAATGGAAACCGGACTCCGGAGTACCTTGAGCCCGCAGGTCGGTGATCGGAGAAAACCCCAGTAGCGGCTCGAAGAGACTACCCTGAAATACGTCACGCTGTCCGAGTACGTCTGCAAAGAGATGGTTGGCGGCCGGGGTTTGAAACGCACGATTGTAGGTCGCGCGGAACGTGTGGCCGGTCACCGGTCGCACTACCAGTGCGGCGCGTGGAGAGAAGGTCAGGTCGTCGAGGCGATTATGATGGTCCACACGAGCCGCTGCCACGAGATCGATCCTCTCGGTAAGACGGGTGTCCGACTGGATGTACGCACCGATCTCATTTATGTCGTCCTGATCCTCGTTGAGTCCGTTGACCGACCCTTCGCTGTCCGGGCGGGTCAGGCTGAGGTCGGCGCCGTAGGTGAACTGCTGTCGTTCGCCGATCGACTGCGAATGCTGGATCTGCGTCATGAACTGACTGGAGTGCTCGAGAAACAGATCCCCGGTGCGCAGCGCGTACGAGTCGCCGGAGTCGAGCAAGTTGTAGAAGGTTTGGAAGAATAGCCTTCGGTAGCGCAGTTGACCCTGTATGTACGTTACGATCGCGTTCTTCGCCTGTACCGAACCGGTT
>JBFIPX010000228.1:0-5173 GCA_041609895.1 Rhodothermales bacterium | reverse complement strand
CTCGTGTGAACCCTACGGGTTCAACTCCCGGATTTGGCAAAAGAAAGCCCCGAGGCACACTGGTACCTCGAGGTTTCCTCAAGTACCGCGTACGGGAGTTACTCCACTCGCTTCGCTCGCTGCGTCAGTCGTCGCCCGCCTCCGGGGGGGCTCCTCGTGTGAACCCTACGGGTTCAACTCCCGGATTTGGCAAAAGAAAGCCCCGAGGCACACTGGTACCTCGAGGTTTCCTTAAGTACCGCGTACGGGAGTTGAACCCGTGTTACCGGCGTGAGAGGCCGGCGTCCTAGACCCCTAGACGAACGCGGCTTTTTCGGCCTGTTCCAATGACCATGGAGTGCGGCAGGTTCCGATCAATCGGTCGTCATGCCACGCTACGAAGCATCGCGACGTGTGGTATGCCCGCTTCCACGAAAGCTTCACCGACGGGCCTGAATCCGAGGTGTTCGTAAAAAGACTGCAGGTGCGACTGGGCGTGGATGTATTGTTCAGAAAAGCCCGCGGCGACCGCATCTTCAATAGCGGCCATTACCATCCTCTTACCATAGCCTCTTCCACGTGCGTGCTGCAGTACCGCGAAGCGCTCGAGCTTTGCGACCAGACGCTCGTCGTGGGGAACCACCCGCCATCGCGCAACGGCAATAGGGTCGTTCCCCAGCCTTCCGAGCAGGTGGCGACTGGTCTCGTCAAACGCGTCCCACTCCTCCTCGGGCGGACACGACTGTTCGTCGATGAACACCCTTTGGCGGATGCTTCGGACGGCGTTCCACTCATCTTCACCGGAAACGGGCCGGACTTGAAAATCCATCATAGAAAACGGCACCTGGCGACCTTTGCGCAATCCTCAAATAAGCCGCTAATCCTTATGTAGATCGAATCTAAATAATTATGTAGATTGAGTCTAAATAAAGGCAAGCTGGATAACGGACTCATCTCGCTCTTATATGATACGCTCTTGTCGTTCGCTCCAGAGGCCGATAGCGAATGCGGAATCAGCGTGCTCAACTTCGTCACCTCGGTGGGGCATCCGGTCGTTTAACGCGTCGCCAGCACGTCTGATCTTGCGTGGCGCCGCAAGATGTTTGTTATGTCTTCTCGCGGCTGTGACGATGTTGGTTTCGGATGCCTTTTCACAAACTGCATCCGTGGCCGGGACGGTCGTCGACGCACTCTCCAATGATCCTCTGTCATCAGTCAACGTTTCTATCGACGGGACATCGTTCGGAGCGTCGACGACCGTCAACGGTCGTTACAAAATTGAAAACATCCCGTCTGGTACGTACACGCTGCGGGCTTCTATGGTCGGTTATGAAACGGCCGTCGAGGAAGTCCAGTTGGTGGCAGGTCGGTCCGCCGGCGTCACTTTCAGGCTGGAGGAGTCGTACGTAGAAATACCGGAGGTGCTGGTCGAGTGGACCGTGCTTACGGGCGGATTTAAGGGCATCGAATCACTACCAGGTTCAGCACATTTCGTATCCCCTGCAGAACTGGAGAGATTCAGTTACAACGACGTTGGGCGTGTGTTGCGAAAAGTACCTGGCGTGAACGTTCAGGAGGAAGATGGCTACGGCCTGCGGCCCAACATCGGATTGCGCGGCACCGGATCTGAGAGAAGTTCAAAGATCACTGTCATGGAAGACGGCGTTCTGATTGCGCCGGCTCCGTATGCCGCTCCAGCAGCGTACTATTTCCCATCGATTGGTCGCATGCACGCGGTAGAGGTCAGGAAGGGATCGAGCCAGATACGCTTCGGACCATACACGACGGGCGGCGCGATTAATCTCATCTCGACGAGAATACCCACGCGCTTTTCGGGTCGACTCGACCTACTTGCGGGCAACGACGACAACCGAATCGTGCACGCGTCCGTGGGAGATTCTTATGATCATGCCGGCTTTCTGCTCGAGACTTACCAGTCGAAGGCGGACGGATTCAAGCGGCTGGATGGGGGCGGTTCTACAGGCTTCGACAAGAAGGACTATCTCGCAAAGTTTCGTCTGAACACCGATGCTGAATCGCGTGTGTATCAGTCTCTGACGTTGAAAGCGGGATATGCATCCGAGTTGTCTGACGAGACGTATCTCGGCCTGACCGATGCTGATTTTGCGGTGACACCGAACCGGCGATACGCGGCCTCGCAGCAGGATCTCATGGACACCGAGCACAAGCAATTTGTGGCGCGGCACGTCGTCAAGCCTTCCGACGAGGTGGATGTGACCACAACGATGTACCGCACGGAATTCACCCGCAACTGGTACAAACTCGACAAGGTGCGCGCGGGCGCCGACGCCGACGCCGTGAGTATCAGCAGCATCCTTCAAGATCCTGACCAGTTTTCGGACGCCCTCGCGATCCTCGAAGGGGCCACCAGTTCGAATCCAGACGCGCTATCAGTGAAGGCAAACAATCGAAGCTACTACGCGCTCGGCGTCCAGAGTACGTTGGGACTTGATTTCCGTACGGATCGTGTGCTCCACGAAATCGAGGTCGGCCTCAGGCTGCACCGCGACGAAATCGATCGATTTCAGTGGGTCGATGAGTACGCGATGTCGAACGGTACGATGCTTCTTACGAGCGAAGGAGTGCCTGGGACTGAAAGCAATCGTGTCGAACGAGCGGATGCATTAGCCGCATTTGTCCAGTATCGGGCTGAACTCGGGAAGTTCACGCTACTGCCCGGACTTCGATACGAGAAGGTTAGCGCCGAAAGAAGAGATTACGGCAAGCAAGATCCGTCGCGCGTCGGGACGGATCTGTCCACACGGTCGAACACGGTCGATGCGATAATCCCAGGCGTTGGAATCGACTACCGTATCTCTCGTGACCTCCATGGATTTGTCGGAGTCCACAAGGGATTTGCCCCTCCCGGATCTCGGGAAGGAACACTTCCCGAATCAAGCGTCAATTACGAGACGGGTTTGCGGCTGCTCAGCGGCCTTACAGTCGCCGAGGCCGTGTTCTTCTTCAACCGATATGTCAACCTTCTCGGTTCGGACCTTGCCGCAGGTGGAGGCGAGGGCACCACCGACCAGTTCAATGGTGGCCGGGTAGACGTTTGGGGCGTCGAACTCTCCGGCACCTATGATTTGGGACGATACACGGCGCGCGGATATTCTATTCCGTTGGGATTCTCGTACACCTTCACCTCAGCCACATTTGAGAACAGTTTCGAAAGCGAATTCGAACCGTGGGGAATCGTGTCGGCCGGAGACGAGCTGCCGTACGTTCCGCACCACCAGTTGTCGATGTCGCTGGGCCTTGAGACCTCAGTGTTTTCGTTCGACCTCTCTGGCAAATACACCAGTGAAATGCGTACCTCAGCAGGCTCTGGTGCAGTAGTCGACGGCCAGGCGACGGAAGCACATCTAACGCTGGACGTTGCCACATCTTATCGCGTCAGCCGAAACCTGTCGATCTTCGGGACTGTGCTCAACCTCACCGATGCCGAGTACATCGCCGCGCGGCGCCCCGCCGGTGTGCGTCCAGGTCTACCCCGACACGTGCGACTCGGACTTAAGACCCGTTTCTAAACCATCGCGACATCGTGCACCGGAACGCGTCGCGCGACGTACCGTTGCAGTCGCAGCCACATGCCTGGTGGACTCTGTGTTGGTTCGCGCGGCGGATTTGTGAATGGCTTCGACACTGAGAAGTGATTCTTACACGCCGCTCAATTGCCTGATAATGCCGTATGGATATCATTTATCTCGACTACAACGCCACCACCCCGGTTGATCCGGCCGTTCTCTCTCGAATGCAGCCGTTCTTCGATCGATACTACGGCAACCCGTCGAGCAAAGGACATCCTTTGGGATGGGCGGCCGATGAGGCCCTCACGATTGCGCGGGAGGAGCTGGCTGAGCTCCTGGGTGGACAGGAGAGCGAGATCATCTTCACCGCGGGAGCAACTGAGGCACTCAACACCGCCATCAAGGGCATCGCGAAGTCTCGCAACGCGTCCTCCCCGCACGTCGTTACAACCGTCGCCGAACACAGTGCGGTGGTAGAGTCCTGTCTGGCGCTGGAACGGGAGGGCGTTGCCGTCACCTACCTTCCAGTCGACAAGAACGGGCTCGTTTCGGTCGAGCAGTTGGAGGATGCGATTACGCCATCGACCGTGCTCGTGGCGATCATGTGGGCCAACAATGAGATCGGATCCATAAACGCCATCGATGATTTGGCCGCCGCCACCCGCAAACACGACGTGCTTTTTCTCACCGACGCGACGCAAGCGGTGGGAAAGATTCCGGTATCAGTGGAGCACGTTGATCTGCTTGCCTGCTCCGCGCACAAGTTCTACGGCCCGAAAGGCTCGGGCGCGCTGTGGATCCGCGCCGGCGTTGAGGTACCCGCGCTCATTCATGGCGGAGGACAGGAGGGCGGAATTCGATCGGGTACGGTCAACGTGCCCGGCGCTGTCGGTCTGGGTGCTGCCGCCTCCGTTGCACTAGGCAGTCTTGCCGCGGATGCCTCGCGGTTGCGAAAGCTTCGAGACCACCTTGAAGAGGCTATGTCGGATTCCCTGCCTGTCACTATCAACGCCAGAGGCGCGGACCGCCTGCCCCAAACGTCGAGTGTCACGTTCTCCGGCGTCCGAGCGGCAAACCTCCTCGCTGAACTTCGCGGACTTGCGCTCTCCGCTGGCAGCGCGTGTTCCAGCGGCACCGGAAAGCCAAGTCGTGTTCTGAAGTCGATCGGGCTCTCCGATGCAGATGCGCTCTCGACGATTCGTTTCAGCCTGGGGCGCTTCTCGTCCGAAGAGGACATCGACACGGCGATCTCAATGGTTACAGAGGCGTACAACAAAGTTCGGGAATCAGCGCCCGCTTCGATCTGAAATCTCATTCGCAGCAGAGATGGAGCCGATCAGAAACAAAGTCGCCGAAAGCGACATCGAGGTGTTCAACCTGGAAGACCTCTGGGACGGTAGACCGATTCGCGAGATCGACCTCGCCGACTTCCTTGTGGAGGGACTGGTGCTTCGTGAAAAGGAGTTCAGAAGTGCCGTAAAGGACACCGACTGGTCGCAGTACCGGGATTGCCATGTAGCCGTCGGCTGCTCCACGGACGCCATCGTCCCAACATGGGCGTACATGCTTATCGCGTCAAAGCTAACCAACCAGGCGGCCTCTGTGACTCCTGGATCTCGACTCGATGTCATCCGTGACCATTT
>JBFIPX010000227.1:0-5198 GCA_041609895.1 Rhodothermales bacterium | reverse complement strand
TTGCCGACTTTGCCCGAAGGTACTCGGGCCGGCGATCGATTCTAAACGTTCGCGGGTTTGAATTCAATACGGATGGAGGCCGGCTGGAATCCTACGAGGAAATGGCCGAGAACGCGGTTCGAACCATTTCAGATGTACAGCCAACGGGGCCCTACCATATTCTGTTCAAATGCGCGGGGGCCCTGCCATACGAGGTGGCACGCCAGCTGCGCGAAAAAGGTCATGAGGTGGGAGCAGTAATCGTGGTTGATCCCGGGTGGATTTATCCGGAGCGGACCTATGGGAGTCGGGGCAGAAGAGGCGTATTAGCACGTCTTCAGCATGGTAGCATCGATAAGGGCCGGATCTTGAAGTACGCGCTGGGCCTTGCCAGGAAACAGATACGCCGGGCTGGCGCTGCGGTCAAGCGACGGCGCCACTTCAAGGAACTTGGTGAGCGCGGGCGGCAAGCCGTTCGCGCGGGAAAAGCAGCTTCTCAGCGCTATGCGCCCGTGAAGTCCGATATCGAGTTGTCATTCATTCTTACGAAGGAATGGAGGGATCGCGAGGACCTAGACAGCCGCATCAGGAGATGGAAGACGGTCGCCGAAGGTGGAATACGGATCGTGGATTTCGGTCAAGACCATCATTCCGTGCTAGGTGGTAGTCCAGCGAACTCCCTTGCCGACTGTGTTGAAGGAGTTCTGAGGGAGTATGAACTCGAACTTGCTGCGACGACGTAAAGAGAGCCGGGCGCCTTTCGTAATAACGTCGTCATTTCGGTTTCATGAGCTGACGGGTAATCTGAGAAGCAAGTACGATCCGGACAAACGATTTCCAGGTTCAGGGTGGTAGCGAATCCGTCGGGCCGATGACTTCAATCGGACGGGTACTGCCCGACAGCCAACCATGAAGTCCGGTATCGGGCTATCCGGTTTCGCTTATGCGCGGGGTCGACCTCAACCTCCCGCCATCACCAGCACCGCCTTGACCGCATCCGCAATCGACTGCGATTGTTCGCAAGCTCCCGGCACGCCCCACACGTCTTTGCCAACCGAATAGAGATCTCGCCGAACTCCCAACTCGTCCAGCTGCGCCATTACGGCGTCCTTGAGTCCTCCGGGACCGGCGTCGTGACTCTTCATTCCGTGGCAGGCACCGCATGTTCGACGACGAAAAGTCAAAATACGATCTCGAAGTTGATCACCCTGACCCGCCTGAGCGTCCTCAACTGCGAGCGATAATATCGCGCGGCCCTCCTCCACAACAGCAACATACTTTATCGATGCACTGTCTCCGATTATAGGCCGGAGGCGCTTGCCAACCTCTTCGAGTCGCGAATACATCTCTACTCCGGCGGCCAGCCAATCGGGCGGGGCAACGTTCTCGCCACCTGCCATTGCCATCGTGCGCCGAATAAGGAAACTGTTGTCGTACATGTCCAGGCGGTGCTGGTACATCATGCGTGCATTCGCAGCCGCTGCCGATGTGTCAGCATCGAGTTTGGCCCACAACGAGTCCACCTCTGCAGTCGGCAAGGCTTTCTCGGGCGCGATGATGCTGCGCGAGGCCTCGTACTCAAATTGTCTCCAGTAATTCTCCCACGCGGCGTCCGGATCCGCGTCGATTTCGGAAGCCCCCCACATACGTGATCGACGTAGGGCACCATCGTCGTCGATCGCCAGAGCTAGGTATCCGGCTGCATCCGTTCCAATCGGCATCAGCCAAATCTCAAGAGCGATCGAACCCTCGCCCTCTTCAATTTCCGCTGTTGCGGAGTAGACCCGCACGCTGTCGAGACCGGCAGGTGGCGAGTCAAAGAGAAGTCGAACGCTCTCAAGGGCGGACTCGTCCGGACCTTGCGTGCGTTGAAGATCTTTCAGGTGCAGTTCGGTCTGAAGGCCAAGCTCGATGCCGTCAATACTTCCTGAACCAGGCGGTTTGCTGCATCCGGTACCTAAAAGCATTATAACAACGAGCGGCAAGGCCGCAGCGTGATAATCGACTCTCATGATGATCTCTGATTGTCACGAAACGGGTTGACAACAAAATGCGCGGCGCTTACGAGCCATCAACTATCCCGGATGCCGGAGACCCCAAAGAATCTCTTCGCGTTGTCATATTACTCCGGAATAATCCATACGTGATGTTACGATATCCGAATCGCGCTTTCGACAGGCGCCTTGATTCTACCTGCCTGTAAGGTTATCTAGAGAGTTTCTACTCGAAAGACCCCATATGATCGGCAAGCTAATCTCACATTACCGCGTTGTAAACGAGCTCGGACGCGGTGGTATGGGTGTCGTATACAAGGCTGAAGATACAAAGCTCGACCGCACGGTCGCGCTGAAGTTCCTTCCCCCTCAAGCACTCATCACGGAGGACGACCGCGCTCGGTTCTATCGCGAGGCACGAGCGGCGGCGGCACTGCATCATCCGAACATCGCCACAGTGTTCGAGATTGACGAAGTGCCGGGTGATGGTGGCGCCACCACTCCGCTGATAGCCATGGAATACGTGGACGGCGAGACGCTAAGCGAGCAAATCGCGCGAGGACCGTTGCCACTGAAAGATGCGATCTCCATCGCATCGCAGGTTGCCAGAGGACTCGCGGCGGCCCACGAAAAGAACATCATCCATCGCGACGTCAAGGCCGGCAACGTGATGATCGCGAACGACGGCACAGTGAAAATCCTCGACTTCGGCCTCGCGAAGACCAGCGCGTCAACGAGGCTCACGCAGATGGGCTCGACGCTCGGTACGGCCGCCTACATGAGCCCTGAACAGGCACGCGGAGAAGAGGTCGATACCCGAAGCGACATCTGGTCTTTGGGCGTGATCCTGTACGAAATGATCGCGGGTCGTCTCCCATTCCCGGGCGACTACGAGCAAGCGGTGGTATACGGAATACTGAACTCAAATCCGGAACCGCTCAGCGGACTTCGTACCGGCGTTCCACTCGAACTCGAGCGCATCGTCGACAAGTGCCTCGACAAAGATCCGGGAAAGAGATACCGCCATGCATCGGAGATCGAGGTTGATTTGGGGCGGATCGACCTGGCGGCTATCAGCCAGTCGCGAACGGCGGCAATCGTGGTCAGCGACAGCGGTCATCGATCACGGAACATCAAATATGTTTGGGCCTTCGGCGGTCTGGCTGCCGGGGTTGTAGCTACGGTGTTCGCTGCATGGCTGCTTGGTTCGGCACAGAACGGCACGATCCCGTCGAATGAACGCCCCGTTCACCGACTCTCACTGACCTTGCCCGCCGAGTTTCCTCTTGAGCCTGTCGGTACCGCGATTCTTGGAGTGGGCGCTTCTGCTCTTGACCTGAGAAGCGACAGCCGCCGCCTGGTTTACGTTGCGAGTGTCGATGGACTTCCGATGCTCGCGGTCCGCGCTATGGACACAGGGCAGATCCGAACTCTGCAGGGCACCGAGCGAGCATACTTTCCTGTGATTTCCCCGAGCGGCGACTGGATTGCCTTTATCGCCGACGGCAAAATGAAGAAGGTATCCGCAGGCGGTGGTGCACCTCTCGAACTTTCTGATACCGCGGATCCCAATGGAGTGGCCTGGATCGATGACAATCGTATCGTCGTCTCCTCAAGGCAAGGGAGCAAACTCAAGGTCATCGACGCAAACGACGGTTCGACACTTTCCGAAGTGGATGGCAGCAACTGGTCCGACCTCTCGGTTCTACCTGACGGCAAAGCCATTCTGCTATCAGATCGACGTAACGTATGGATGCTGTCGCTGGATAGCTTTGAGGGAAAGCAAATCATCGAACGCGGGACCAGTCCACGCTACGTCCGGTCAGGACACGTCGTGTTCGCGAGACCCGGTCGCCTGTTTGCCGTGCCTTTTGACATAAAGACGCGTGAGGTCACAGGCTCACCCGTGCCCGTGATCGATGATGTCCGCACGGAGTCGGTTAACAGGTCCGCTCAATTCACGGTCTCCGACGACGGTACGCTGATCTACGTGCCCGGGGGCGCCGCAGAACGAGGACGTCTCACATGGGTAGAGCGCGACGGCGGTAAGACGCCGCTCGATTTCGAACCGGAGCTTTTCGGTACATTCAGGCTTTCTCCGGAAGGCGATCGTCTCGCCATCGTTGAGCTAGGCGACCCAGGAGTCATTTGGATATACGATCTCGTGCGAAAGTCTAGAACGCGTTTCGGCGAGGGGTCCAGATCTCCACTGTGGACTCCCGATGGGCGATCGATAGTCTACACCACGAGGACAGAAGGCAAGGACACATACTCTATGATTATGAGACCGGCGACGGGAGGTGCAGCTACTACATTGCTGGAGACAGAGGCATTTGCCGATCCCTTTTCGTGGTCTCCCGACGGCGGCATGATCGCTTACTACCAGGGCCTTGATCTCTGGGTCTTGCCGTTTAAAGATGGAGTTGCCGGAGGCCCGCGCCCCTGGCTGTTAGCGCCGGAGCGCCTGTGGAGCCCGGTGTTCTCAAGAGACGGCCAGTACATTGCCTACACTTTGATTGGTGAGCGAAACTCGGAGGTGTATGTCGGTCCGGTAGATGCCAGCGACGTTCGTTGGCAGATCTCCGTCGACGGCGGCGAAGAGCCGCAATGGTCGCCGACCGGAAGAGAACTGTTCTACAGCAGGGGCAGGGTGTGGTACTCGGTGCCGGTCACGACATCGCCAGAATTCAGGGCCGGCACCCCGCGGGTTCTTTTCGAAGGCAACTATCTTAACGTTCCGGGTCTCGGTTACGCCGTGTCTCCTGCCGGATCGAAATTCCTGGTCGTAGAATCGGCTGAGTCGGACGAGCCGGTGCGCGAGCTGAAGGTCGTAGAGAACTGGTTCGCAGAACTGCGACGCGTGGCGCCGGTAGGCCACTGAGGTATACATACACCATTCAGTCCTGGGTACGTAATTCCTAATCCTAGAACGGAGCACATACGGGTGAAATCGGGCACCATCATATCGCATTACCGCATCGTCGACCAGCTCGGTCGCGGCGGTATGGGCATCGTCTATAAGGCGGAAGACACGAAGCTCGACCGCACCGTCGCGCTCAAGCTGTTGCCGCCACACGCGCTCGTCTCCGAAGACGACCGCGCCCGCTTCTACCGTGAGGCGCGCGCAGCGGCCGCACTCAACCACGCCAACATCGCGCACGTCTACGAGATCGACGAGGCCGCGGCGGAGAACGGCGAGTCGCGACCCTTCATCGCCATGGAGTA
>JBFIPX010000226.1:0-5282 GCA_041609895.1 Rhodothermales bacterium | reverse complement strand
GGAAGACTACTCCTCGAGGCGCGCCACTACCTTGTTTCCGATCATTTCGACCGTCGCGCGATCCGTGTCGGCCTTCGCCTTGGCAGCGCCTCCTCCGAGAACTACCTCGAGGCGTCCGTTACCGCCCGATACAGTAATCACAATCGCGTCCACCCGCGCGGGCTCAGTGTTGGTCGTGTCCGTCGAAGCCTCTTCGGAGATCGCAAAAGTGTAGCGAGTGACGCCAAATCCGGTGAGGACGTCTTCCCAGTCGAGGAAATCGCCGTCGGTCACGTTGTCCGAGAACCCGTCGCCGTTGATGTCGCGGCCGCCGTCGGTGAAGGTCGTCTCGTCCATCTGGACGTTCACGTTACCGACTGCCTTGACGCGGTTTCCTTCCGCCTTGACGGAAATGTTGGTTCCCTGAACCAGCGGGTTGCCGTTCCAATCCGTTACGTCGAGCGTGTATGTCGTATTCAGACTTGCAACACCCGGCGTTACGTCGATTACAGGTCCGCCGGTCATCAGTACGGGCGTGATTCCGCTAACCGGTCCCTGGTTCTCGTTGGCTGTCGTGGCGGTCACGTTCACTACGCCGTCGGGCGGTAGCGGGTTGCCCGAGATCAGGTTGACTGAGCCACTACCCTGCACGTTAGTCGTCGTTGATCCCTCCACGAGACCGAAGTCGGTGCTGAAGGACACTGACGTTCCCGGCCGCACCGGATTCGACCATTTGTCTCCGACCAGAACAGAAATCCGGTTGGTCAGATTAAAGGCTCGAAGTCCAGGGAAGTTAAATGTCGCAGGTCCCAGCGTGAAGTGTGTCTGATCCGGAAGGCCGCCGTGGATGGCTATCGATACGGGCAAGGACCGAATGGTTTCCCCCTGAATGGTCGACTGGGCCACGATCTGCACGACACCCGCACGAATGCCGGATGAGATGTTAACCTCAACTTCGCCGTTGTTGTTCGTCTCAGCGACCTCTGGGAAGATGAATTCGCCTCCGCCCGGGGCCTGACCAAGGGTGAACGAGACTCTTGCTTGTCGATCGATGGTGATTGGCTTGCCCAGCGAGTCCGTCACCTGGAAAACAAGGGTTGCTACTTCATCAGCCCCGCTCTCCTTGACGCCGATTGAATTCGTTTCCTGACTAAGAAGGAGGATGTTGGCCCCGTAGCCGGAACTCTCCGAAACCTCTTGATCCTGCGTAAGCCTAAGGACAGGGACATTTACGACCGTTCCGGCTCGCGCGTCAGGAACGTTAACGCGCGCCTGCGTGAATCCTGTCTTGCGCGCCACGACCTCGAGATCCATTGTGCTGTCGACCTCGACGTCAAACACATAATCGCCCTCGGGACCAGTTTCGCCCAGGATGTCGTCCATCGGCAAAACAGTTATCGTAGCGTTGGCAACGGGATCGTTGTCCTGATCCAGCACGCGGCCGGTCAAGGTAACAGTGCCCTTTTCACTGTCGTCACTAAAGAGGTCACAACCGGTAGCGACCAGAGTTAAAAGAACGACAACAGACAAATAGATCGGGAAACGTCTCATGACTTGGACTCAGTGGGTACTACATGGGATGGGAATTCGGCGAATTCAGGGTTGGTATCGACCGGTCGGAGTTCACCTTTAGCTCCACCAAACCCCAAAAACACGTGACGAATCGTTGCAAAAATGGGCGTTTTCCGGCCGCGTCTTTCGCACTTATTACCAAATACGATTTGTCGACTAAGCTAGTTGATGTTCCAGGTATCGCCAGCTCCCAGCAACTGCTGGAGGTCGCCTTCGCCTTTGGCTTGGGTCACGTCCGAAACCTGCTTGTGGAGTTCCGCCTCGTACGTGGGGCGTTCCTCCACGAAGAAGACGCCAAAAGGTTGCGGCATGCCGGGCGTGAAGAACATCTGCGTGACAATGGACGCCAATTCGCGACTGGACTCGTCGAATACTACGCAATCGTCCGTTGACCAACGACCGTTCGTGAGGTCTATGGATTCGAGCTTGAAGCCGTTAAGCCGTAGACCTTTTGATCCACCGGCGTACGTGAGCGGTTTGCCGTTCTTGACGAACAGCGCATTCTCCGGCTTTGAATCTTTCTCGGTGAAAGAGAAGAAGGCACCGTCGTTGAAGATGTTGCAATTCTGGTAGATCTCTATAAAAGAAGCTCCCTGATGCGCGTGTGCCCGGCGCAGGATCTCCTTCATATGCTTCGGATCGCGGTCCATTGTTCGTGCGACAAACGACGCGTCGGCACCGATGGCGAGCGAGGACGGATTGAAGGGGTGATCTATCGATCCGTACGGCGTGCTGTTCGTGACTTTGCCGACCTCGGACGTGGGACTGTACTGCCCTTTCGTCAACCCATAGATCTGGTTGTTGAACAGCAAGAGCTGCACGTTCAGGTTTCTTCGAAGGAGGTGAATGAGGTGGTTGCCACCTATCGACAGTGCATCCCCGTCACCGGTCACGATCCATACGTCCAGATCGGGGCGACTTGCCTTGAGTCCCGTGGCGATCGCAGGGGCCCGGCCGTGAATCGAGTGAAAGCCGTAGGTGTTCATGTAATATGGGAAACGGCTCGAGCAGCCGATGCCGCTGATGAACACAATGTCTTCGCGGGGTACGTTTAGTTCCGGCATGAGCCGCTGGACGGTGGCCAGTATTGCGTAGTCACCGCAACCCGGACACCAACGCACGTCCTGATCCGACTCAAACGCTTTTCGAGTGAGACCATTGCCTTGATCGGCTTGGGAACCCGGAGGGAGGGTTGGCTTCCGACCTGGAGGCTTGGCGCGGCTCCCCGGCGGCAGAGTCGGCTTGCGGGTTGCAGCGGCAGTCGCGGGCGGCATCGCAGGCTTCTTGGTTGCCGAGGGTGGTGCTGCAGGCTTTGCGGCCTTCTTCGGTGGGCCGACTGGCTTGCGAGTAGAGGACGGCGGACCACTCGGCTTCTTCGTTCCGGTTGGCGGACCACTCGGCTTCTTCGTTCCGGCCGGCTCCTTGGCCACGCCTTCTTCGGATGCGTTCAATGCCTTGTTTCCTTGTTGCCCGTCTTCTCGCGGGTCCGTTCCGCTTTCAGTCATCGTGTGATCATGCGTGGTCGCATGGAGAGTGAACAATCAGATCAGGAACGCAGTCTGTCGAGGGCTGCCTCGATCTCGGCCGCCTTGAATGGCATGCCCTGGATCTTGTTCAGGCCTTCGAACGGCCGGACGTATTTCGCGCGCAGCACTTTTACAAGTTGACCATCGTTGATCTCCGGCACCAGTAGTCGGTCGAAACGGTCAATGATGTCCGGCAAATCGGGCGGAAGCGGGTTGATGTATCTGAGGTGTATGCTCGACACCTTTGCTCCGCGCGCCCTTGCCCTGCCAACGGCCGCCTCGATCGCGCCCCTCGTCGAACCCCACCCGATTACCAGGACGTCTCCCTCAGGATCGCCGCTGATCTGCGTGGGGGGAATCACATCGGCGATAGCCTCGACCTTGTCTGCGCGCAGTCGAGTCATCAGCTCATGGTTGGCGGGGTTGTACGAGACATTTCCTGTCTCATCTTCCTTTTCCAGACCTCCTATGCGATGCTCGAGTCCTTCGGTGCCGGGCTTCGCCCATGGTCGTGCAAGCGTATTCTTGTCTCGAAGGTACGGGAGGAAACCGTCTCCTTCGCCTGCGTCGCCGTTTGCGTGGGCGGCAAATACTGGTTTGATTTCCGGCAGCTCATCCGGATTTGGAATCAGCCACGGCTCGGCGCCGTTTCCAAGGTAGCCGTCGGCCAACAGAATCACGGGCGTCATGTATTTAATGGCGATTCGGCACGCCTCATAAGCGGTATCGAAGCAGTCGCCGGGAGTGCTGGCGGCGAGAACGGGGAGTGGCGCCTCGCCGTTGCGTCCATACAGCGCCTGGAGCAGATCACTCTGCTCCGTCTTTGTCGGTAGTCCGGTCGAGGGCCCACCTCGCTGCATATCGATTACAACGAGAGGAAGCTCCGTCATGACTGCGAGTCCAAGCGTCTCAGACTTGAGTGCCAGGCCCGGGCCACTGGTAGCGGTTACTCCGAGAGATCCTCCGAAGCTTGCGCCGAGAGCCGCACCAATGGCCGCGATCTCATCCTCAGCCTGAAAAGTTACGATGCCAAAGTGCTTCAGTTTGCTCAGCTCGTGAAGGATGTCAGAGGCCGGGGTGATCGGATATGACCCATAGAATATCGGCAGGCCGCTCGCCTGCCGGGCCGCAGCCAACCCGAGCGCGATCGCCTGTGCTCCGCGTATGGCTCGATACCGACCGGGCTTCATCTCGGCCGGCGCTACGTCGTAGCGGACGATAAACTGCTCTGTGGTTTCACCGTAGTGAAATCCCTTCTTAAGGAGGTGCGTGTTGGCAGACAGAAGCTCAGGCTTCTTGGCAAACTTCTTGGCGATCCAGTCCATCGCCGGTTCGATCGGCCGCGAGTACAGCCAGAGCGCCAGACCAAGGGCGAACATGTTCTTCGACCTGTCGATCTCCTTCTGGTTGAGCTCGGTGTCCTTGAGCGCCTCGCGAGTCAACGATGTGAGTTTGACGGGAATGACTCTCAGGTCATCTAAGTCGTCCAACGGATTGTGATCATAGCCCGCCAGTTCGAGGTTGCGTTGCTCAAACGCGTCGATGTTGACGATGATGGAGCCGTTCGGACTGACCCGATCGAGGTTGACCTTCAGGGCAGCAGGATTCATGGCCACCAGCAGGTCGACATCATCACCCGGCGTTCGGATGTCTACCGAGCCGAATCTGAGCTGGAAGCCGCTCACGCCATACGTCGTGCCGGCGGGCGCTCGGATCTCTGCGGGAAAGTCGGGAAGAGTCGCCAGGTCGTTGCGTGCGTAGGCGGCAGCAAGCGTGAACTGCGAGCCGGTCAGCTGCATGCCGTCACCCGAATCTCCTGCAAAGAGGATGGTTGCTTCGGGGATTACCTGAACGCTTTTCTCAGGTGCTTGCGTTGCCATTTGGTTTGGCAGTTGATCGTAATGCCGGTTGTTCTGATTTGCTGACGCTCTGCCTGGCGTTCACGATGGCCCTCGAGTAGCCAGCACTCCAACGCCGAATGCTTGCTGTTGATTCTTGCTGGCGCCGGCGTCGGGCGTGACAGGAGGCTCTATTCATGTGAATCGTACTCATTGCCGCGTGACATGGAACAGCCAAGATTCGAGTTCCGTTGGACGGCTAGTGACTTCGAAGTGGTTTTGCGGCGGCGAGCAGTGGGCGATTCAGGAGTAAAGCTACGCTTTTCTGTCAACACTTTTCCGAATTCTGATGCCAGCGTCTTTCACT
>JBFIPX010000225.1:0-5345 GCA_041609895.1 Rhodothermales bacterium | reverse complement strand
TGGAACAGCCAAGATTCGAGTTCCGTTGGACGGCTAGTGACTTCGAAGTGGTTTTGCGGCGGCGAGCAGTGGGCGATTCAGGAGTAAAGCTACGCTTTTCTGTCAACACTTTTCCGAATTCTGATGCCAGCGTCTTTCACTGAACTGTTCGAGCGTCCCAGGCCGGTTATCGCGATGATCCACACGGGGCCGAGTCCGGGCGTACCCGGCTTCGTATGTGTGGAGAGTGCGGTGGAGCGGGCGATAGCCGAAACAGAGGTCTACATGGGGGCGGGAGTCGACGGGATCCTCATCGAGAACATGCGCGACTTCCCGTGTGTCCACGAGCGCGAGATGGGGCCCGAAATCGCCGCGTTCATGACGCGGGTCGCGTGCGCCGTGAAGAGGCGAGCGCGACGTATTCCCGTCGGGCTTCAGGTACTCTTCCAGGGTAATCGAACGGCGCTCGCGGTCGCGGTGGCAGCCAACTGTGATTTCATTCGCGCGGAGGGATGGACGTACGCTCACGTGTCCGACAAAGGATTTGCTGATGCCTCAGCAGGCAAGGTTGTCCGCTACCGACAACTGATTGGTGGAAACAGGCTGCCCATTTTTGCCGACATCAAGAAGAAACACGCCGCTCACGCATTAACGAGCGATCTGGCGATCGGAGAAGTCGCCGCCGGGATGGAGCTCCATCTAGCCGACGGGATCATCGTCACCGGGGCGTCAACCGGGGTCGTTCCGCGGCTTGAGGACCTCCGGGCCGTCAAAGAGGCGACTGCCCTGCCCATCCTAATAGGTAGCGGGATCACGCACGAGAATGTCGGCGATTACTACGAGTTGGCGGACGGGTTTATCGTCGGGAGCGCACTCAAGGAAAACGACATTTGGCACGGCCCAGTATCCGACGAGAAAGTTCGCGAGTTTATGTCCACCGTAGCGCGACTTAGATCTGCGCGTGAAGTAGTTTTCCAGAGAAACTGACAACCCACCTCCGGACTCCCACAGTATGGTTGCTTACGAAGCGCTGACCGACACGATTCGGGTCACGGTGCGACCACTATATCTGGACGGACAGACGGACGTCATGAAGGGTCGATTCGTGTTCGGATACTTCGTGAGGATCGAGAACGAAGGCGCAATTGAAGTTCAGCTGCTCAGGCGCCACTGGGTAATATCCGACGGTCGCGGCAAGATCGAGGAGGTCGAAGGCGAAGGTGTTGTGGGTCTTCAGCCGGTTATTCCTCCCGGCGAGGCGCACGAATACAATAGCTATTGTGTTCTCGACACCTTCGAAGGCAGCATGGAGGGGACGTTCTTGATGCAGCGCGAGAATGGAGAGCGCTTCAAGGCAGCAATTCCCCGGTTTAACCTGCGCGCGGCCGCCAACTGATTGTTGCGAGGCGGGAGTGATCCGCTAAAATGGAATGGTCCTGGTGACCTTGCCGACTACATCATGTCGACCGTAATGAGGCAGTCTTTCGTGGTGAGCTCTATTACCTGGTTGCCATCGGCGAGTCGGTAGTCCTGAATCGCTTCCGGCAGCATCTCATCGGGCGTTTCCATCCGGAAGAGTGTATCCGCTACCACGTGCCAGTCCTCCTGCGTCAGATGCACGGTAGCCTTGCCGTTGTCCGCGACGAACTGCGAATAGTCCAGCACCCGATTCAGGTGATGAATACCCATTTTTTGGTGGAGATTTGGATCCATCTTGGCGTCTTTTGCAATCTTTTCTTCGGAGGAAGGCTACCAAGTTGTCGATAAGAGGTTTCGTCATGATCGGGCCGGTAATTGCTTCTTGGTTGCCCATTTTCTGTGGTGTGCGGATGGGCCGGCTAATTCATAAATTGTCAAACCCCAGTGTGGACGGTCTCCCCCCGGCTTCCATCTCTGCACGGACGTAATCCCGACCTTGTTCCTGTTCCATGCGTCAGTACCTAGACTACCTCCAGAACATCCTCGACCATGGCGTCACGAAGCACGATCGTACGGGCACCGGCACACGTAGCGTCTTCGGTAGCCAGATGCGCTTTGACCTCTCCGATGGCTTCCCGGTGGTTACCACCAAGAAGCTGCATCTCCGAAGCATTATCCACGAGCTTCTCTGGTTTTTGAGCGGCGATACGAACGTCAGCTACCTGCGGGAGAACGGAGTGACTATCTGGGACGAGTGGGCGGACGAGGATGGTGACCTTGGGCCGGTGTACGGCAAGCAGTGGCGCAGATGGGAGGGGCGCGACGGAACGATCCACGATCAAATGTCACGAGCCCTCGACCTTATCCGCTCAAACCCCGATTCGCGCCGAATCATCGTGAGTGCGTGGAAGGTGGACGAGATCGAAGAGATGGCGCTTCCACCGTGCCATATGCTGTTTCAGTTCTATGTGGCGGAAGGGCGCCTCAGCTGTCAACTGTATCAGCGCAGCGTTGACAGCTTTCTCGGGCTACCGTTTAACATTGCGTCGTATGCGCTGCTCACTCACATGGTAGCTCAGCAGACCGACCTTGACGTTGGCGACTTTGTATTTACCGGCGGAGATTGTCATATCTACAGCAACCATTTGGAACAGGTACAGCTGCAGCTGACCCGCGAACCGTTCCCGCTTCCGCAATTGCACATCAGAAGAAAGCCTTCCTCTCTTTTTGACTATCGCTTCGACGATTTCGAGGTCATCGACTATCAGCACCATCCTCATATCAGGGGCCTGGTTGCCGTTTAGCAGGTGGCCTTCCGAAGCACCGCGTCCCCGATGCCTGAGATCGTTATCATAGCCGCGCTCGCTGAGAAGAACCGCGTTATCGGGCGCGACCTTGATCTTCCCTGGCACATACCCGAGGATCTGCAGCGATTCAAACGGTTGACAACCGGACATCCGCTCCTCATGGGTCGAACCACGTTCGAGTCAATCGTGCACCAGTTCGGGAAACCGTTGCCAAATCGGCGAAACGTGGTGCTTACGAGTCGAGAAAAGCTCGACGAATACCCGGATATCGAGACCTACCCAAATGCCGAGTCCGCCATGTCGGCTTTGTCGGAAGAGAATACGATCTACATCGGCGGTGGCGGGACCGTGTACGAGCAGTTCATCGAGCGGGCGGACCGGCTGGAGCTGACGCTGGTGGAAGGTGAGCACGAAGGAGATACCTACTTTCCCGAGTACGAGCATCTCATCGGTGAGATGTACCAGCCGACAATTGTCGAGAATCGAGACGGTTATCGCTTCGTCACCTACGTGAGAAAGGGCTCTGCCCCTGGACGTCCATGAGGTGGTGGCTCCATGTCGTGAGCGTTGTTCTTGTCCTCGCTACCGTTATCCCGGTGCTGCGGGGCTCAGAGTGGTGGATCCGCATATTCGACTTCCCGCGGATGCAGGTGGCCGTGGCGGCAGGCATTACGCTGGCGCTCTATATGTTGGTGGTCACGGCATGGACGACGCTCGACATTTCGATCGCATCTCTGCTTGCCGCCGCCTTCTTCGTTCAAGTTTACCAGATCGCGCCATACACGCTCATTGGCGGTAAGGAAGTCTTTCGATGTGAGAACGCCTCCGAGCGGATTCGCCTGTTCAATGGCAACGTGTTTATGGAGAATCGCAACTTCGCCGCGTATCTGGAAATGATTTCGAAGCATGAACCGGACGTCGTGCTGCTACTCGAAACCGATCAATGGTGGGATGATGCCGTCGCCGAGCTGGCGCACGACTTCAAGTATTCGGTACGTCTTCCGCAAAGCAACACGTATGGAATGATTCTCTATTCGAGGTTCGAAATCATCGATTACGAGGTGAGGCATCTTGCGGACGACAAGGTACCCTCGATCTTTGCCACTTTGGCGATGCCGTCGGGTAAACACATCACGCTGGTCTGTCTTCATCCGCGCCCTCCGCGCCCCGACAAACAACAGGATTCCGCCGAGCGGGATGTAGAATTGATTCTCGCTGGGGGTTTCATTCAGGAAATGACAGGCCCGGTAATAGCAATGGGCGATTTGAACGACGTGGCATGGTCGCGAACGACACAGCTGTTTCAGGATATCAGTGGCTTGAGAGATCCCCGGCGCGGACGCGGACTATACAGCACATTTCACGCGAAGAACCCAATACTCCGATGGCCGCTCGACCACATCTTCTTGTCGGACGAGTTCGGTCACAGGCTCATAAAGCGATTGCCGAACTCAGGGTCGGATCATTTCCCGATTCTTTACGAGCTGTGCCTCGAGTCGCGAGGGAATGGCAGTGGTTGAGCGTGCGCTCGCCGCTTACCGTTTAGACGGCTGGGCCGGTAGAACCATTCTCAAGCACAGGGGGTACCGCGCCCACCTCGGACTGGTCGAAGTGAATGTATTGACGCAGGATGTCGACCACCTCCCGGTCCATATTCTCCATCATCCACGTGATGTAGCTCGGGTCGCTTTCGGTCAGATCCTTAAGCGTGTGTCCCTTGTATCGCCCGAAGCACACGATTACGTGGTCACCATCGACCTTGAGGCGTCGGCCACTGTCCAGGAAGGGGTGGCGCAACGTTGCGACAATCTCTTTCGGAGTCCCTCTCAGCTGATATCTAAGAATCTGTTCGCGCATGATGTCCTCCGTGGCGGCAACGTCGACCATCGCCCGATGCGCGTCCGGGAAGTCCCGGTCCAGATAGTACTTCAACGACCATCCGAGCGTACGTTGTTCGAACTTGCGCATGATCTCCCATGCGTCAAGAACGACTTGATCGTTCGGTCCCGGCATGGTCCGCCCCAGACGCTCGAACTCCTTCTGCAGCACGGGCAGGTCGAACTTGACGGCGTTGTAGCCCGCAAGGTCGGCATCCTCGAGTAGGGTCTCGAGGTCGTCTGCTATCTCCTCGAATGTCGGGGCCGACTTAACATCGTCGTCGCTGATGCCGGTAAGCTCGGTGACTTCAGGAGGAATGAATCTTCCGGGGTTGACAAGGCTTTCGAACTCCTTCTTCGTGCGATCGGGCAGGACCTTTACAAGAGCAATTTCTATGACGTGATCATGCTCCACGTCTATGCCCGTAGTTTCGAGGTCGAAGAAGACAAGCGGTCTTTCCAGGTGCATCGGATTCGGTATCAAGAGGGAAGGGCAGGTGAGACGGAGAGACGATTCGCGTGCATGAACTCTATCGCATGTCGATTGAAATCCTGCGGTTTCTCCACGTTGCACACGTGCCCGGCGCCATCGATTACTTTCAGAATGCTGTTCGCGTGACTTCGAATGAGGTTCTTGACGGCGGGCAGGAACATATAATCCTCTTCGCCCATGAGGTACAGTGTCGGTGAATCCAGTTCACGCTCCTCGAAGAAGCGCAGCAGGGGGTTGACCGTCCACGTCATCCGAAACCACCTCAAAAAC
>JBFIPX010000224.1:0-5376 GCA_041609895.1 Rhodothermales bacterium | reverse complement strand
CTACAAAGGTGTAGAGGCCACGCCACGCGCCCTGCGACTCGACCGATTCGTACAGCCGAATTTTGTCGAGCATCGTCCGCGCCTCTGCAATCGTCTTCGCCGGAAGACGCCCGACACCGATATCTACACGTTCGCTAGAGGTAAATCCGAAGCCTCGGTAAACCCATTCGCCTTCGTCGTCATCGAGCAGTCCAAAATAATCGTCTGAAGTAAAGCTGCGGTCAGGGTGATAGGTCTCAGAGGTCTCGTAGGGAAAAACCAGATTGGGCGACTGTCCCACGTTGGCGCGCAATGCACGAAAATCGAAGTGTCCGTCTCCAAACAATAGTGCGTACTTGAGCAGATCGTTTTCTGAGGAAGCTCGATCGTAAAGGAACTTGAGGTAGTCTCGAACGGCGCGCATGTCTGGTAGCCCGCCGGAAAACTCATTGTAGATCTGTTCCACGGTCACGACCTGAGTTTCGAGACCTTCGCGTCTGCGCTTGTCAGCAAGTTCGGACGCAAGCTCGCCGAACACCCGTGGCGCGACGATTACAAACTTCGGATATCCGGCCAGGCCGTGAAGATTCTGATTGGCGACCTCGGATGCCAGATCCGGCTCAAGAAGTCGAGCCGACGCAAGGTTGAACGCGATGAACTCGCGCGGAAGTGTCGCGTCGTTGAGATCCACTTGAACCGCGTACGACGCTCCGCGAGGCTCGGTGGCCAGTCGAGAAATATTGGCGACGTCGGTTACGTCCCAAACGACCGGCGCCTGGCCAAATCCCGACAACCTGAACTCGTGGGGCCCCGATGCCCGCGCCGGTGCCACGAATCGCAGTATCCCGTCTGTGGCTGTTAGTGACTGCTCGTACTCGATACGAAGCCAATCGAGGGCCGCCTGCGGATCACCCGACTGTGGAAGCAATGTCATGGACACGGTTGCGGGTCCGGGGGGTGCCTGCAGCGCAAAGGTGCCTGTGGATGGAGCCGCCGTCGGCTGCTCTGCGCCCGGACTGATTACCTGGGTGGCGCGCAACGATCCTACTGATTGGGCGCCCCAGGAAAGCTCTACGGTAGCCGTAGGATTTGACTTGATGGCGACGTTCGCGGATAGCGTCGCATCTCCACCAGAGAAACCCGGGAGAACAACCGCCGTCATGATGTCGTAGCGTCCTCCGGACTGAATCGGGTTGCTTACCCACGTATGACCTGAACCATGCTCCTTACTCCAAACAAAGACGTCAGCGTCTACAAAATGTCTTCCCGTTACAGTCGACCTGACCGTTGGCGAGGGCAACGACGGAAAACCTACCTGGCGCACCTCCGTGGCCGATCCACCGCCAACCTTGATGAAGACGAAGTTGCGGGTTGAAAATGGATGTACGTAGTGTTCCCATGACTGCGCGTCATCGTTGTACTTCCAACCTGACGGACCCTTGGCGTAGAAATAGACTGCATCAGAACTGGCGAAACTGCCATCGCCGCCCCCAACTACGCGCGTCGGTCGTGGTTCAAGGTCAGCGGAACGTGGGGCGGAATTGAGTGCGGGAAGCGGTTCGCCCCCGTTTCCGAACACCTGGACAGCTCCCGGATCGACTGCGTCAGGGTCAAGGCCGAGACCGTCGATGAAGGCACGATCAATCTTGAAAACACCTGCGGCGGCAATCGGCAACTTGAAAATGCGGCCGTCCGCCAACACGCTTCGATCGACCCCGAGGTGCGGGTTAGAAAAGATGCCGGACGCCGCTAGTTGCTTTGCATATTCGACCTCTCCTCCGCGGACGCGAACCGTCACGCTGCGATACCTTCGTAGCTCGCGTGATTCGGAATCGTAGGTTACCAATCGTACGGTAACGTTGCCAACACGACGGCGTCTCATCCAACCGACTCCCTCCAGCGTGGCAACGGGTCCGGACAACCGCGAAATCAGGTCCTTCGACGCCTTGCTGCCGTCGACCTGCGCCACGTCATAGCTGGACGCGACCACAGTCGCGGAACCACCTGACGGAAGACTTACGGTCTCAGAAACAACGAACTCTCCGCCCGTTAGCGCCCGGACAAGTTGAGGGCCGAGGGACTTCACCCCTGCCGAATCAAGAGTAGCGGCCAGCGATGCGGACCACCGGACATCGAACGTCACAAGTACACCCCCTTCACTTGCTCTCGTCGACGTAGAAACGACCTGTGCGCGGGATGTTTGCACGGCCGGTATCAGAAAGAGCGCGATTGACAGCGCAACGCCGGGCCGGATTGATAGCCACGAAGACGCGAACGCCCGCAAAAAGTGGTCGTAATCGATCGAGAACTCGAACGGCTTTATCTGCTGCAAACTCAGCAACGAGCTGTTTGTCTGTTACGTGAACAGTGCTAGTTCGTAGCAGATTGTGCTATAAGCCGTCGATTATTGTGTGCGGGACAACGCGAGAAAACGAAAATAAGCCCGTCCGAAATCGCGAACAATCAATATTTGACGATAGGGACCGCCGCGACCGAGTCTATCAATCAAACAAGATGCGTCTGTGTTCCATACCTATCGGGTAAATCGGCGTAACTACTTAGCAATTCAAGCTTCGGGGAAATCGGATCCGAACTGGACAAAGGCGACCCCCCAAACAATAATCCTGCTCACTCAGCCGACGGGCCGTTTGAAGGCCGAGTTAACATTGACAATCGTTCGAGCTGCATCGTGATCTCCTCCACCGCGCGCTCGATGTCTCTCACTGGCTCTCTGATCTCTTCGCCAGCGTCTGTCGACGCGACGATCTCTGTCAGCAGCTGGGCGTTGCCTGCAATGATGGACAACGGATTGTTGAGATCATGGACGACGGCGACAATCATCCGTCGTAGCAGTGCCACGTCGACCTCTTCACCCGCTGCCGATTGGTCCGCCGCGGCTGGGTCCGCTTGAATTTGCTTACTCATAGCTCCTTCAGGATTCGCGAATCGACAACTTCGGGACCCTTGTCGCCAACTGCAACCGACGCGACCTCTACCTCCGGATCGTGCTCGAAGAAGAGATGCCATTTGTTGTCAACAGCGCTCTGCAGAAACCGGCCCTTCTCCTCCATTGAAACCAGTGGTCGGATGTCGTATGCCATGGTCCACGCCGGTGCAAGATGGAATCGGGTCGGAAGGAGATCAGCAGCAAACACGAGTGTTGTCTCCTCGTCTGATATCTTCACCAGCTGCATATGATCCGTATGACCATCAACGGTGATGGCCGACACGCCCGGAAATATTTCGTCGTCGCCCTCGACGAAAGAGAGCTGGCCTGACTCCGCAAGCGGTTCGATATTCTCGCGAAGAAAAGACGCCCTTTCCCGCATGTTTGGTGCGTTGGCCGCCGCCCAATGTTTGAGCTGGACATGAAAACGCGCATTGGGAAATGCGACGACCAAGCCACCTGGCGTTCTTATAGTACTACCGCCGCAATGATCGAAGTGCAAGTGCGTGATAACAACGTCGGTCACATCATCCAATCCAAAACCGAGATCTGCCATGGATTGGTTCAGGCTCGAACCGCTGAAAGAAACATTGTAGATATCTGAGAACTTGTCGTCGAACTTGTCGCCAATTCCGTTGTCAATAAGGATCAGACGATCCCCGTCTTCCAATAACAAGCAACGCATCGCAAGAGGGATACGATTGCGGTCGTCTGCCGGAATTCGCCGGTTCCACAGCGGCTTTGGCACGACGCCGAACATAGCGCCACCATCGAGGCCGAAACGACCCGTTTCGACGGTGTACAGGGAGTAAGGTCCTATTCTCGTCATTCTATGGCCTTCGACTGCTTTCGGACAAGATCAGATCCGCGTTTGCGATGCGGACGTTATTCAATCGACGCCCTCTTCCCCTTTCGGGAAGTCCTTGAAGTGTCCGTTGGACCGGATCCTGATGCGTGTCTCCTCCATTTGTTGTACCTGGGGAATAAAATCCTCGAGGAAGCCAACAAGAAAACTGATTCGGGCGTTCTCACTCTCTCGTTCAAGGAGCTCTTGCCGTTGCCTCAGGCTGAGCCCGGCGTTCCGCCCTATGAAGAAAGACAGCCGGTCCACATCCTGGTATACCGTGGGTCGCACCTCGTGCCCTGCAACTTCGAGAAGCTTCATGTGCTGCGTAATCAGCCGTTCGACACTGTCTGAATCGAGCGGCTCGTCAGGTTCGGTCAGTACTGTAGCTTCACACTGCATGTAAGCTTTCTGGTCGATAACTTGCTCAATCCTAAACCTTCGCTGACCCACGACGGTAATGTCCATCCTTCCGTCGGGATACCGGCGTAGAACTTCGCGGATTTGGGCTTCGCACCCAACGTCAGCCATTTTACCTTCCTCGAACAGGACGATCCCGAAAGGGCGCTTTTCCCTGACACAGTCGCGAACCATCAGCTTGTACCGCTCCTCAAAGATGTGTAGTGAGGTCGCCTCGCCGGGGTACAAAACCAGTTCCAGAGGAAACAGTGGCAGGTCGCTAATGTCCATGCGTATTAGGTTGGAGAACGTGACGACGCTTGGGCGGCTGTTCAATTACAGGTGTGCAGCGGATGTTTCGACGGTGCCGGACATGAATGGTTCAGCAGCCCGGGGACATTCGCGGGGCCCGTGCGTCAAGACTGCATTCGCCGCTATCGCAATTTCTTCTCTCGTCGCCATGTCGGCCGGAGGCCAGCCCATGGATTTTGGCTCGGCGGATGATCCCCTTGAAACCGCGACAATTTCACCGTGGCGTCCCTCCGGCACGATGCTAATCATGGGTGGCCTCTCCCTCATCGGTGCACAGTGGCGCACGGCGGGATACGTTGCCGGCGAGGTGCACTCACAGGCTCTTGCAGCTCGAGTTGACGGCACGCTGCGTGCCGGGATCTACGGAACATACGATCCCGACATTGACGACCTGTATGACGCCGCAAGGCTTGTCGATTACATTCGCTATGCGCCTCCCGGGTCGAGGTTGTTTCTGCGACTCGGAGCAACCAGTAGACAGCGACTTGGGACGGGCCACCTCGTGAACTTTTACAACACGAAGGCCGCATGGGACGCAAGGACGATCGCAGTAGAGGGTGCATACCGTGGACGTGCCGGATCCGTCGAGGCGTTCACCGACAACTTCCTCATCGATCGGATTGTTGGCGGCCGGGTGGCGTTGCATCCGCTTTTTTGGGCTCGGGAGTCGAAGGCGAGATCGCTTGAGATCGGCGCGACGTATGTAACGGATCTCGAGCATCTCAGTGGTCGACCATTGGTGACCGGTTACGGATTGGACATGCGTTTCGTAGCGGCAACAATCGGCGACATCCTCGTTGAACCATTCACAGTCTTCAGCCGCTACCGCGACGGCGGCGCCGGTTTCGGAGTGGGTACCCAGCTTACCAGCGACAATTTTGTCGACGTTGCGCGG
>JBFIPX010000223.1:0-5398 GCA_041609895.1 Rhodothermales bacterium | reverse complement strand
TTTGTCAAAGGTTCGTTTATGCGCGCACAACAGGATCTCCCTGGTGAGCCGCAGGGCTACCAGATCAGTGACATGGCTGCAGGAGCCACCTGGATGGTGAACGTTCCCGAGAGGACATACCTTGAGTTCACGCAGGAGGATGCCGAGCGGATGGCAGCGCAAGCTCAGGAAATGATGGGCGAAATGGGTATCGACCAGGAGCAGCTCGAGGAATACAAGGCAGCGATGGAGGAGGAACGAAGCGACACGGAGAGTCAGTCGAGACCGCTTGGCCGATCGGCTGATGTAAACGGTGTCAGTGCGACGGCACATGCATATGCTGATGACCAGGAGGTGGTCGTGGGGTGGTGTGCGCCGGATGAGAAGGGTTTCGTGGCCGCCATGAAGCAACTAATAGAGACCTCTCCGATGGCTGACGAGGAGCAAAGCGTCAAGGACTGGCTCTGCCCCGACGCATCGCTTGTAGTTCGCTCCCTCAGGTACGATGTGTATTCGGGCGACCTTGAAGTCGATGAACTTCTGTCGGTCAGCCGCGAGTCCGTTTCTGACGAATTGTTCAAGGTCCCAGCGGGATTCAAGAAGCAGTCGTATCCAGGATTCCCTGAAGGCGAATAGCGCTTCTTATCGTGGCGCATGGTCCCTTTGGGGGAAGCGCATCGGTGAACAGCCGTTAGAGCCCCGGGCAGAACCGGGTGCCAAGTTGCGAACGAATGCTTCGATCCGAAAGGACGAGGGCTAGGCTTGTGGTGCGACCGCGGTGCGGGTAGTTTCTGCGAGCCGATCATCGAATATTTCATCTGACCGATAAAGGAGCCGCAAAACCATGCGTAGAGCGCTAGTCCCGTGTCTTCTGGCCGTCATCCTTACGATTGCGTCGCGAGCCCAAGAGCTCCCCGTGACCCTCCGGGTCGACTATTATCACACGGGCAATGCCGGCACGGAGATCTTCAGTCTTGACCGGGTAGTGCGCGAGCCGCTTCGGTGGCCGGGCAACATGGCACAGCCGATCGATGTTACCCTGCGCGGCAAGTATGCTTTCGAGATTGTCGGTCCCGAAAGTGGCAACATCGCATGGTCGCGGAGCTTCAGCAGCATCTATGGCGAGTGGGAGACGACCGGCGAAGCCCGGCGGATGAACCGGACGTTTCACGAGTCCGTCCGTTTTCCTGATCAAGAGCAGCCCTTCGACCTCGTGCTGAAGAAGCGCGGAGCCGACCAGCAGTTTGCCGAGGTATGGCGCATCCGCATTGATCCGACGGACTATCTCGTGCACGAGGAGGCTGCTGAATACGCAGACCAGGTGGTCGCAATCGGGCAGAACGGCGACCCGGCGACAAAGGTCGACCTACTGCTGCTGGGCGACGGCTACACGGCTGATGAGTACGACGATTTCCTCGCGAAGGCGAGGGAATTGGCGAACGCCCTGTTCGCGACGTCACCGTTCAAAGAGCGCCGGAGTGATTTCAACATCTGGGCGCTCGCACCGGCTGCCGCGCGATCGGGCGTGTCACGACCCTCGACGAGGACGTACCGTGAGACGCCTTTCGGCGCGACGTACGATGCGTTCCGCAGCGAGCGCTATGTGCTGACCTACGAGAACAAAGCGTGGCGCCGCATTGCCTCGTCGGCGCCGTACGACTTCGTCGAGATCCTTACCAACACCGAGGTGTACGGCGGTGGAGGAATCTATGGCCTGTACAGCACCGCAGCTGCCAACAGCGATTGGGCGCAGTACCTGTTCATACACGAGTTCGGTCACCATTTTGCCGGCCTTGCCGACGAGTACTACACGAGCTCGGTCTCGTACGAGCCACCGGAAGCCATCGTCGAACCGTACGAGCCCAACGTGACCGCTCTCCTGGATCCGCAAAACCTCAAGTGGCGGGACCTCGTCGACTCGGAAACGCCTGTGCCAACGCCGTGGCCCAAGGAGAAATACGAGGAGCACTCTCTCGCCTACCAGGAGAGGCGCCGGCAGATGCGCGAGGAGAACGTCCCGGAGGCCGAGATGAACACGCTCTTCCAGCGCAACCAGGAGATCGTTGAGGGCATGTTTGCTGAAGCCGCGTACCGCGACGCGATCGGCGCATTCGAAGGCGCGAACTATCAGGCGAAAGGCTACTTCCGGTCAGCGTTGAACTGCATCATGTTCACGAGGACGAAGACCTTCTGTCGGGTCTGCTCGGATGCGATCGAGAAAGTGATCGACGAATACACCTTGCACTAACGAGTTTGATCGTGGACGACGGTCGTCGCCGTGGATACAAATATCGTCGACGTACGCGCCGGGAAGACGCGAAGCTGAGGGAGTAGACGAGGGTCCTGAAGATTCGAATCATCCCGATACAGGGTCAGATCTGACGTGGACCGATCAGGAATCCACGGTGGAAGCCCCCGTTTATTCTTGCTTGCAGTAATTGCAGCAACTAGGGCCCCCACTCCTGCTCCAACAACACTGCCGACCGCTGCACCCATCAGCGGATCCGTACGCGAATCGTCATTCTTAAAGAAAGCCTCCTCGTTCATCTCTTGCACTACGGCAGCACCTGCAACAGCGCCTAGAACCGCCCCAATTCCAAGACCGATGAAAATCCGCTGCCCGATCTTTCCTTTACCCGCTGTAGTGCTGACAGGTGGCTCCGTGCTGTTGGGCCACTCCGCGTCCTGGTACGAAACCTGAAGTACGCTGGCACAACCCGTCAAGGTCACGCCGACCAGAATAAATACGATGTAGCGCATAGGGTCACCTCTATCCGCAGATTTCTTCACAGGTAAAGAGTTGCTCGAAGGATAGCCTCCTGCACCAAAGAAAAACCGGACAATAGTCAGGGTAAATGGGCCGAGCACGGAAACGCAGGTCTGCGGATCTGGGACACCAAGCGCAGCTCGCAAGCAACGCTGCGCGATGACTACTGGTGTCGAAAGGCAGCGGCGAACGAATGCCCAACATAGTCAATCACCTGGCTGATTCTGGCAGCAGCCAGTAGCCTGATGTCTGAGTACGTAAGTCCGGCTCGCGAGCTCGATCGACTTGAAGATCAAGCGAAACCAGGAGCCTATTGCACGGTCACCGTCCGACTTTCTCTGGGTGGGCAAGCTCATCCTCACGGCCCTCGAAAGGATTGCAAAAGAACGAACTGGAGCGAGGTTGGTTGACCGACCCAGCGCCTGGAGTCTTGCTCGTCGAAAATCCTTCGGCCCTTGTGGAACTCCATCATTGATCCACGAGGGCCGATATGTCGAATCCGTTTCGAGGTGTAATACTTGCCGTTGCCATCCCGCTTTTGGCGGCAAGTCAAATACGTACCTGGGAGCAGCTCCAGGATATTCCCACTCCACGCTGGCACCTCGCTTCGGCCGTGATCGATGGGAAGGTCTACGCTCTTGGTGGTGTTGGTGGCTACCAGCAAGTGGAAGCGTTCGATCCCACAACGGGTCAATGGGAAGCAAGGGCGTTCATGACGGTGGCAAGGGCCTTTCTGGGAACCGGTGTCGTGAACGGCAAGCTCTACGCTATCGGAGGGAGCCGCTTGAATGCAACACCCAGCAATACGGTGGAGGTCTATGATCCGGCGACTGATACGTGGTCAACAAGAGCACCCATGTCGAGCGGTCGACGGGGTATCTGTTCCTCCGTGGTCGAAGATAGGATTTACGTTTTCGGAGGCAACGACCCGCCGGAAACTACGGCTTCCATGTATGACCCGGCGGCGGACGCCTGGACGGACGATCTGGCCGACATGCCCACAGCTCGTTGGGATCCGGAGTGTGTGGCGGTGGGAGGGAAGGTCTTCGTCTTTGGTGGATTTCTGTCGGTCTCCTCGGGAATCGGATCAGACGATGTGGAGATGTATGATCCAGCGACTGATTCCTGGACCACCTTGGCCAAACTTCCGGCACCCCGTGGGGCCGGTGCCGTCGCATCGGTTCAAGGAAGGATCTACTATCTCGGGGGTGCGCCGGATTTTGGAGTCGCGCGTCAAAACGCCTGGGTTTATGATCCGTCGTCGGATGCTTGGAGTGTCCTGGATGACATGCCCTTCCCGTGGTTCCTGATGGGAGGTGCCGAAGTAGACGGCACGATATATCTCATGGCAGGATCGGAGGTCCGCGCACCTCATGGAGACAGATTCCGAGGAACCTACAGTTTCACTCCTTCGCAAACCCAGACCGGGCTGGGATCTCCAGGGGACGAGAATGTAGGCCGCCCGTCCTTAGACCTGGACCAGAATTACCCGAATCCTTTCGTGTCGAAAACGACCATCACGTATCACCTCCGCCACCCTTCCGACGTTCAGCTCAAGATCTACAATGTGTTGGGTCAAGCGGTGCATTCGGCGAACCTCGGCAGGCAACAAGCGGGTTCCCGTCAGGTGTCATGGGATGCCTCCGCTTACAACGTTGGGTTGTATCTATATCAAATCGTCACCCCGGACAATTCCATCGTCAAGCGGGCTACCGTGCTGAGATAGGCGGCGGACGCGGCCTGGTCACGGTTGGCAATTAATTAGTAGGTTTGCCCGAGCAAAAGCCTTATTCAAATGCAGGTGTCGGCCAGCAGGGCGACGGTCACAGTCACGCGCAGGAATCGCCCGCTCGAAACGGAGGGTCGTGAATGGTCGCGGGCGCATTCCGGTATGTGTTGGTTACCGGGAAGACCCGCTTGCCGAAGAGCTTCGATCAATTTCATTCTTGTCTAGAGGATGCTTCTCCGAGAATACTGATTCGCAATCGCGTCCGATCCCTTTATCGACGTCGCCGCTGCCATACCCGCCCGCACCCGCTCCGAGTTGAGATTGCTCTCAGGTCTGCCATTGCTTCGATTACGATTCTTGGAGATGGCAATCGGACAGCCGTCAAAAACGGGTCTCCCACCATTCGAGAAGACTCAACGCAGGCTCTCGAGTGCGTAGTCCCCCTTCTCAACGCCCATCACCTTCATCCGGTAGCTGAAGGTAGACGGCTTAACCCCCATCAGGGCCGCGGCACCCTCGGGCCCCCAGACCTTTCCTCCGGCGTGAACCAGAGCGGCGATGAGGTTTGACCGCTCCTTTTGCCTGAACTCAGCCTCGGTGAGATAGTCGGAAGATTCGGAAGCCTGGGCGTCGTCGGAATGCTCGATCGCTGCGTCAGTTCCAACCGCGAGGTCGAGGCGCAGGCGTTCACCCCGCGTCAAAACGACGGCACGCTCGATCACATTCTTGAGCTCTCTGATATTTCCGGGCCAATCATGCCGCCGCAAGGCATCCAGCTGTCGTCGCGACACCTTGGGCACGCCCCGGCCAAGCTCCCTGCAGATCCGTTCCAGAAAATGCGTCGCGAGCGGTGCAATGTCCTCCGTGCGCTCGCGCAGCGGCGGGACCTCCAGCGGGAACACGCTCAGCCGGTAGTACAGGTC
>JBFIPX010000222.1:0-5418 GCA_041609895.1 Rhodothermales bacterium | reverse complement strand
GAGCCAGCAGAACGTCGTAGTCTGTCAGGCGAACGTCGTCAAACGACAATGGAGATACACCTGTCAACATCGGGACTTCTACGTCCAGGTTCTCCACCGAGCCGGCAACGTAATAGTCCAGGCCATGCGATGCCAAAGTGCCCATCAAGACATCGAGCTGGTCCAGAAAAACCGTTTCTGCGGAAGTCGCACCGCCGATGATCAAATCGCCAGGCGACTGCGTCCGAATAAGCGATATTTCCTGCATACCCACGAGGTGCGGATTCGTCGCCGAGATTTCCTTGGCGAAAGCGTCCGCGCGTTCGGCGAAGTTGGTGGACACCATCTGCTGGAAGATCTGGCTCACAACCACTGGGACTTCCTCCGGGGCGGCAGCCAGAATGAGATCCACGTTTCCGCCCACATATACGTTGCGAGTCATGACGGTAAGTGAACCCGGCCCCTGCTTCGTGACGTCGAACGACTTAGCAAATTCGGCGGCCGTCACTTCTTCCTGCTCAATCTGCGGTCCCTCAACCGAAGTGCTGTCGCAGGCCGAAGCGACGACAATGAGAGCCAAGACGAGAATTGGCGTGAGTGATAAATCAAATACATGCGTTTTCATAGCACCCTCCGCTTGCGTGCGGGCTGGTTAGCGTACCACTTTGCTGAGTGCATAGTAAGCTTACGTCATGCCGAGGCATGAGACAGACTTGAGGGTCAACGTCACATGTCCGATTTGCCTAATACGGTTGTCGGATTCCTCTAACCGGTACAGGCTCTCAAAGCCCGGGATCCGCCAACAGCACGCACAGTGAAAGCGAGTCAGCTTCTGTAGTTCGAACCAATCGAAACGGACGGCAGCATAGGATTTGAGAGGGGAACGGTTCGGAATACTGCCGGGAGAGCGTTGAAACGGACGTGAGGATATTTCTCGTACGTCGGGATTTCGCCGAAAATACCCGAACATCAACGGACGCCGGCCGCCTGTCCGGAGTCGACTGTCAATCTTCTCGCCGAAATACTTGCCCAATTGAAAACGAATCCTGACGGCTTTGGGCTGGTACCAGCCCGAAATTCAAAGCATCAACAAGAGATGACCTCAAAATCTTGTCGCGCATTGGCGCTGATTATTCAGACCGCTACACTGGTTGCTTTTGTGATCTTGGTCGCCACAGGATGCGCAATTGTCGACAACACCGAGGAGGGGATTTCGGACGATGTCACGATACGGTCATCGGGAACACACCTTGTTGTCCACAATGGTACCGAGGCAAGGGTCTATTATTTTGCCGTTGGCCGTCAACTCTCAGCCCTGATTGATTGGATACCCCATCTCGACGAAGCGCTCAGCATCGCACCGGGAACCAGCGCTACCATCCCATACGACGACATCATGATGGATTCGGAAGCAGGCGAGACCCAGGTAATAGTGTATTGGTGGAAGGCCACGATTCGCGATGGGAAACGTGTGCCAGGAGGTATCACTTCGGCGATTGTTGACCTCTGACGAGATTCAGTAGGTCATGCACGATCGTGGCATGGACTCCCCACGTGAGCGGTAATGACAAGGAGTGTGCACGGGAACTGGTCATCCCGCGCCCAAAGCCGGATGCGAGCCCCGACGAAGCGACAGACGAGCGAAGAAAACAAAATACCCCTAGTCCCTCCCGTGGAGGCCCGCCTTCGCGGGCGCGAAGATGTACCGACCGGGGGCTGCAGGATACTAATCGGAGTTTTCGGCGATCACCAGCAGTGAACTACCGAACCCGAGAGGCAAGCGGCCTACCGTCTTATGTTCGAAACGACAAATTCGAGTCAATAAGGTATTGAGCCATTCCTGTGGGACTTCCGGCGGCCGAGGGTTGGGGTTGGGTAAGAGTCGCTCCTTCAAGCGGATGGCCATCTTCGCGGGAAAGGTCCACTGGTCAAAGTACTTCATGGATCGTACCCGCAGCCCCGCTTCATTTGCCACCGACAGCATCATCGATTTCGTATACCGCCGTTTGTGATGGTTCAGGTCGTCGTGTGCCGTCCAGATCAGGTTGAAGGCCGGCACCGTGATCACCATCTTGCCGTTGGGTTTTAGAAGCCGCTTCGCATTTCGAAGAAAACCCAGGTCGTCGTCGATGTGCTCGACTACGTCGAGCATGAGAACCAGATCGTATTGCTTGTCCGGCTGGAAATCCTCGTCAAGCGGAACTTCGTATATCGTGCCCGGCTTGGGTCGATCGGACAGCATGGCTGCGGTCGGTTCGATCCCTTCCGGAGTACCGAACTCGAGGAGCGCATCGAAGAATAATCCATCGCCGCATCCGACGTCCATGATCGCAAGGTCATCACGACCGGGATACATCGTTCGCATTAGATCGACCAGATGCTCTTCTCGCGACCGCCACCACCAGTGCCGTTCGTAGAGGTCACGATACGTCGCTACGTAGGCGTCATCCATCGTTTCCTCTATCGAGCCTGGCACGTGGGCTTTGGTTCCCTTCCTTCCTCAAGACGTTCGTTCTAATCATGAGTGAGACTTCAACCATAAGACTCCCAAGTTAGAGAGGCCGTGGCGGTCAGGCTAGTGCGACAATACGATGACGAGCCAGCGGCTTCGTCGCCGGACATCCTGGACAAGCGCGTATTCCCAACCTATGTTCGACTGGCGAGTCACCAATAAGTCGTCAATCTCGTCGAGGAGCTTGAAGCGTGAGATTTGTCTATACAGCCGTCCCGCATTGGCCGCCGCTGGCGTGGCTAGCAATCTGTCGTCGCGGAAGCGAGTCGATCGAGGTCTTTTGCGGCGGTGCCGTAGAAACCACCGATGAATGGTTTTGCGAGGCGGTTTGGGATGGCCCCTTTAACGATGGTGACTTCGATCGGACGGGCGTCGTGTTCGGAAGCGGTGCGCGTCTGCGCGAGGATACAGTGAGCTTTGTTTCTTCAATGGCTCCAGTGGACCGTCTCCATCTGCTGCGTGGTCGTGAGAAGGCGCTCGTGTCAAACTCGTTGCCGTGCATCCTCGGATCAAGTGGACTTAATCCTGTTCGGCCTGACGGAGGATATATCAAGTTCTTTCAATCCATCGAACGAGGGATCGAAGAATACAAGGTGGACCTTTCTCTGTCGCCTGCGCTCACGAGCGGTCCCGGTCCTGTGCGCCAGCATCTTCAGCTCATCTATGCCCAAAACCTCTTGCTATCGGACGACGATTTCAGCCTGCGGCGCAAGCCCTCTGACGATGTCGGGTTGAACTCTTACAGGGATTACAAAGACTACCTGACCGACCGGGCCGTCAGTATCGGCGAGAATCTCATGTCGAATGATCGGGCGACCGTCTACGAATGGCTGGCCAGCATGTCTCGGGGCTTTGACTCTCCGACATGTGCAGCGCTTGCGCTGCCGGCCGGTTTGAAACGGGCAGTAACCTATAACGAAGGTAGACCAGGGATGGTTGACGACGCCATGGCGATCGGAGATCTACTCGGAATAGAAACGACGTTGCACGACAGGCTAGCGTGGATGCGCGTCGACCCGTGCGAGGCGCTCTTCGTTGTGGCGGATGGTCAGGGCAAGGAGATCTCCGTCGCCTCACTGGGAGATGAGCTTGCACAAACAGTTCTGCTTACCGGTCACGGCGGAGGACATCTTTGGCGAGCTAATGGCAGGACGCCCGGACGTAGCCTGTCCCGCGTCGGCTACTCAGGGCTGTCCATGACTGAGTTTCGGCTCCACCGCAGTTTCATTCACTTGCCACTGGCATTCATCGGGTTTGAAAGAGAGCCCGAGATCTTGCGGATCAGTCTCTCTGACGAAATGCAACCGTGGCGTACTCCCGGCGTGTACGATCAGCCGATCTGTGCGAGGGTTCTTCAGGAAGCGGGTGTCCCACGCCAGCTCTTTGGACAGTCAAAGACGGGACTGTCAATTCGATTCGTGATCGGACAGGATAACTGGTCACGAGTCGGTAAGAAACGTTATTCGAAATGGTTGTGGCGCAATCGTGATCGACTCGAACTAGGCGTTACCCGTATCGCCGCAATCCGGTCGCTACTGATCGCTATCGCGTTGATTATTCGCATCCGCGTCCGTGGCTTCAGATCAGTGCGTTACGGTGTTCGGCGCTTCCGGGACTACCTTGCAAAGTGGCTTCGTCAAATGGGTTACGAGGACCTGGCCTTTGAATGGGCTGCGGCGACAGCCGCCAAAACCTATGAGCGCCCCGCGACCTCCGATTGACAGGGCACCTGCGAGCCGGGCTTCACGTTTGCTTTTCGTGATCGCCAACGAGGTGGCTGGCCAAGCTGCGCGGCGGCAGATTAGACGTGGTGGTCGCAAGCGCGCCGACTCTGCGATGACGGTGATGCTGCCTCTGAATGGTTCTGCCCGATCCGTTTCGCTAGTTTGGGTACGCGCGAATGCAGTAGTTAAACAAGAGCCTTATCGAGACATGAAACCAGCACCCGTTTTCCTTGCCGCACTCTCCGTGCTTCTTCTGCCTTCCTGCCAGAATGGTGATGCTGAGCGCGATACATCCAGCTTCGATTTCGAAGCCGCAAGTGAGATGATTACCGCAAAGACCAAGCAGTTCACGGAGTCTCACATTACTGGTGATCTGGAGTTTCTCGACAACGTGTTCACCCACGATGCCCGCGTTTATCCGCCAGGATCAGACAAGATTGCCACCCAGGCTGATATCTCGGCAGTCAACGCGCAGTACGTAAATGAGTACGGTGTTTCCGAGTTTACTGAGGTTTCGACTAATCGATATGGTGGTCCTGATTTTGTTGTGGATGAAGGGACCTACACCATGACGTACGGACCGGACGACGCATCGGAAACGGGTCACTACATAAACATTTGGAAACAGGTCGATGGCGACTGGAAGCTTTTCGCCAATATGTGGACAGCCATGCCCGAGGAAACCGACTAGGAGATTCGAATCGCAGTGGCGCGATGGGCAATTACAACTGAAGTTCCATCGTCGACCGGGCTCGCCTACAGCGCCTGGTTTCACCGCTTAAACGCCAGATACAACGGTCGAGACGAAGCGTATGGTGGTAGTGGAGTGAGGGTCTCGTCGAACCCGCTTTCTATTTTGACTTGTGGCCTGTTTGTCGGTGAAGCGCAGCGGCTTTCCGACGAGATGTCTTGCCAACCACCACCAGTCCGTTTCCTCTTGAAGTCGTCTCCGGCCTCCTAATCAACCAGCGCGTTCTGCGTCGTGCCTGACCCGCCGACGACAGGAGACCAATGCGATGACCGGACCTTCCACTTGCCATCCTCCTTGACAAAGACCTGAGTTACTCGGGCCAGGTAGTTGTAAACGGGTTTATAACCCTTCGGCGCAAGGAAGCCCTCCGAGTAAAAGTGCGCGACTGCCGCCTGATCTTCGACCAGGGTTAGTACTCGAATGTGCTTTATCTGGAGGTTGACCGAGTCGGT
>JBFIPX010000221.1:0-5423 GCA_041609895.1 Rhodothermales bacterium | reverse complement strand
AGCCTCACTCTTTTCGGGACAATTCTCCATACCTGCAGGTGGCTTGCAGGGCGAATTCACAGACGATTGCAGTGAGATCTTCTGCGAAGTGCGAGTACGATGCATATCCTATCCTCTGCGGATATCGATTGCCCGACGCCGGGCCCCGCAACTGCGGGATGACGTACTACTACGTGCGCTCGCACCTAGTTCTCACATTCGTTCAGCCTCCGAATGCTCAAATGACCAGTCGATTCTCCTCCAAGTATCTGCTACTGCCTCTTTGTGCTCTCCTGATCTCATGCGGCGGACCGTCGAGAGATGCAGGAGTACAGCAAACGAATCTCGCAAGCGCCTCTGACTTTCTCGTCAATGCAGAAGAAAGGTTGGAGGAAAGCGAGGAGTACGAATCGCGTGTCGATTGGGTAAGGGCAAATTTCATTACGTACGACACAAACTGGCTTTCATCGAGAGCAAACGCACGGTCGAAGAGACTATCGGTTGAGCTCGCAAACGGAACGAAGCGCTTCCTTGAAATCGACCTTCCGGAGGACATGCGAAGGAAGATGAACAAGCTCCGGATGGACCTGACGCTACCCGCTCCTCGCGGCGACAACGCGGCACGCGAGCTGGCCGACATCGAGAGCCGACTCGCGTCCATGTACTCTACCGGCAAAGGCACTTACCGGGGGCAGAGTCGGCCCCTCGTCGAACTCGAGGATCTAATGCGAACGGTCCGCGACCCGGACGAACTCCTCGAGATGTGGACTAGCTGGCGCGAGGTGTCGCCCCCGATGGCAGAGGAGTACACGCAGATGGTCGAGATCGCTAATGAGGGAGCGCGCGAACTCGGCTTTCACGACCTGGCAGATATGTGGCGCTCGAAATACGATATGGATGCTGACGCCTTCGCCGCACTGAGTGATACGCTATGGATGCAGGTCAAGCCGCTGTACGATGCACTGCACTGCTACGCGCGCGGTGAGTTGTCGAGAGAATACGGAACTGACATTGTCGATCCGCAGGGACCCATTCCGGCTCATCTGCTCGGCAATATGTGGGCGCAGCAGTGGGGCAACATTTTCCCCATGATAGCTCCCGCGGACGCAGATCCCGGGTACGACATCACCGAGCTTCTGGTTCGTAACGGGTACGACGCCCATCGGATGTTCGAAACGGCAGACGATTTCTTCGTATCGCTGGGATTCGAGCCCATGCCGGAGACGTTTTGGGAGCGATCACTGTTCACCAAGCCAGACGACCGCGAGGTAGTATGCCATGCGTCGGCATGGAGCCTCGACGGAGAGGACGACATCCGAATCAAGATGTGCACAAAGGTCAACGGAGACGACTTTCAGACGGTGCATCACGAGATCGGCCACAATATTTATCAGCGTGCCTACAAGGATCAGAGTGTCGTTTATCGGGAGGGTGCAAACGACGGTTTCCACGAGGCTGTCGGCGACATGATCGCGCTCTCCATCACGCCGGAGTATCTGCGACAAATCGGGCTGCTGAACCGGGTCCCCGACGCGTCCAAGGATATTGGCCTGCTCCTTCAGTCCGCGCTGGACAAGATTGCCTTCCTTCCGTTCGGCCTACTAGTCGATAAGTGGCGATGGCAGGTTTTCTCGGGAGAGTTGACGCCGGAGACCTACAACGAAGGCTGGTGGAAACTGCGTGAGGACTACCAGGGGGTCAAGGCGCCCGTGCAGCGGACGGCCGATCACTTCGACCCGGGAGCGAAGTATCACGTCCCCAACAACACGCCCTACATGCGCTACTTCCTTGCCCACATCCTGCAGTTTCAGTTCCACCGGACGGCCTGCGAGATCGCCGGGTGGGACGGGCCGCTGCACCGATGTTCGATCTACGGCAACAAGGAGGTCGGAGAGCGATTCGATGCCATGCTGCAGATGGGGTCGTCACGACCGTGGCAGGAAGCTCTGGAGGCCTTCACTGGGTCGCCCGAGATCGACGCGACCGCCATCATCGACTACTACGCGCCGTTAATGAAGTGGCTGGGCGAGAAGAACGCCGGGCAGCAGTGCGGGTGGTAGTGGACGGGCCGGCCGGGGCATCAACAAGTGGCACAACGCCATCAGGTTCAACGTTGTGTCAGGCCTGAAGACGAAGGCGGCATCGTCCTTAATCGAGTCCCAGTTGGACCTTGACTGCTCGTTCGATTTCCTCCACGTCGGCATTTGCCACGGAACCGAGGCGTCGCAACAATCTGCTTTTGTCGGCCGTCGTGATCTGGTCGGCCATGGCCTTGCTTCATCGGCGGCCAACGCGAAGAACTGCCTCGCTGGGATAGATGCGCTTGGTCTGCGTCGTCAGTGGAACCACTTGCACGCGATTCAAGAAACGATTCGATGCGTCGTTGCTCACGATCACCGCTGGACGCGTCTTGGCGACCTCGCCGCCCGTGGGCCGGCCAAAACCCACAAGCCAAACCTCACCGCGCTTCATCAGACACGTCTCCGATCAAGCCCTCCGACCATTCCGCCGCTTCGTACTCGCGCCCTTCCTCTTTTGCCATTGAACGATAGGCGTCCTCAAGTTCGTCGTCCAACACATGAGGTCTTACCAGCCTCTCGATAAACTGACTGATGCGCCGTTTGCCAATGCGGCGATAGAGCCCGGCATAGACCTCTTCGTCGATCGTAATCGTCAGCTTCTTGCGCATCTCGAAGTCCGATTCAAATGTTACAGCACACGTGCGATATACGTGCGTTACACGTATAAATTAGAACGCCCAAGTGAAGGGCTAATGCGTAATGACACCCCGTCGCCCAATTCCATAATCAGGAGTGGGTTATGTATCATCTTGAGGTACCGTCGGTGGCCCAACTCGAGGTGTTCGACCTTCTCGGTCGCATGATGGAGACGATCAAAAGCGGGTCTTCCCGGCTGGACGTCACAAGTCGCAGTGGTGGACTGGAGGAATCCCGACCGGGACATATATCTTTCGGCTGGCGACACCATCAACGACATCTGAAACGACCGTTACAGTCGCCCGCTGAGGACGCAGGAGAATAACACGCGTCCGCAGCCTCACTCACATCCCGAACCGCGCTCTCGCAGCGCTCATCACGTCCGCGTCAATCTCGTTCGCTCCGATTTCTCGCGCATACTCGACGATCCCCTTCTCAACCATCGGCCGGACGTAGGACGGAATGCGTTCGAGACGCTCAAGGGCCTCAGCGGTCCAGGTTAGTACGGCGTCAACAGCCTCTGCCTCTCCGAACGCATCGTTGACCATCCCGGTGAAGGGACACTTGCCGCCCGATGGCTCGTCACCGGCTTCTGTGGACTGGGATATTGTTCTTGTACTATCGTCCTCGCGATCGCCTGAACCCGACACCAGCGACTCGCGAATCGTCTCCATCGGCGCCGAACCTCCTCCGCCAGCACCGATCTTGACACCCAACGACCGCACCATCTGCGTCTCCATCGCGTTCGTCAGCATCGCCACCTGCCGACCACACGCCGGGCATCCAAACAGTACGGACATCGAGCCGTTATCCGGACCGCCCGTCCGCTGCAGCTTCATCGGCTCGTCGCATTCGACGCAGAGGAATTTCATTTCGCTGGTCTCTCGTTATTTCTCGGACGGCGTCACATCGGTCGCACGTATTTCGTCGGTGTTTGGCCACGCCGCGGCATCGGGTTCGTCGTCCGAATCGGAGTTCCCGCGCAACCGGCCGACAGGTTCGTCATCCGACTCCGTGCTTCCACCTGATGAGTCGGCGGACACACCATCCGAACCGATCTGGGCACCGGCAGAGGATGCCAGCTTCTCGACCGACCGGGCCACCTGTCCGACTGCTTGAGCGGCAGGCCGATCACCATGCTCACCCAGAAAATTCAAGCCGCGATCTGTCAGCCATGCCATCCGCGGATCCATCGGGACACGGCCGAGGAAGGTGACTTCGTATCGGCCCGCGAGCACCTGGGCATCCTCACCGTGAAAGAGATCATGCGTCTTGTTGCACTCAGGACAGACAAACCTGGACATGTTCTCGACGAGGCCGATAGCTCCCAGATTCATAAGCTCACGCGCCATCTGAATCGACTTGCCAACCACGTAGTGCGAGATCGTCGACGGAACGGTGACCACGACCGCGGCGGATAGCCGCGGAAGAAGGTCGGCGAGATTCGGCAGCCGATCCGTGCCTGGCGGCAAGTCGACCAGCAAGTAGTCCAGGTCCCCCCACTCGGTGTCGGTGACCATTTCGCGCAGCGCCGCTTGCTCCATCATACCCCGCCACGTGAACGCATCCTTCTGCGTAGGGGCGTCCCACTTGACCGGCTCGTTCTCTGGCGTGAACAGATCGATGGACATCACCTTGACACCGGCACCCGACACCGGTGGCCGTACGCCCCCGACATCCGACTCCGGCTCGCGGCGCACTCCGGTCATCTTGACGATCGACGCGCCGTTGATGTCGGCGTCCAACAGACCGACACGCCGGCCGCTGATTGCCAGGGCGCTGGCGATGTTGACCGCTAGCGAGCTCTTTCCCACACCCCCCTTTCCACTCATGATCGCGACGACGTGGGTAATGGGCGCAAGGCGCAGCTCAAGACGGCGCTGCTGCTCCTCGACCTGACCGGCCACATTGGAGCCGCCGTCGCCAACGATGTCATGGTAGGATTTCAAGTTCGGATTGTCCCGGGCGCGCGGGTTCGCGATTTACTCGTCTGATTCCTCGGAAGATGTGGAAGCTCCGGAGGAAGCTTCGGAGCCGGCCTGTCCCTCACCTTTCTCCTTCTCTGCATTCTGCTTGCGGATCACTTCCTCCATCGCCTTGCGGCCCTCTGCGATGCCCTCCTCACATATCTCGAGCGTGATCACGTCCACGCCGCGTGCTTTCCCCGCCTTCTCCACCCGGCCTTTGGTCGCCTTTCGCATGAAGCCCTCGGGCACCTTGTTGATCCGCGCAACAGCCTCCGGAGTCCACGAGAATTCGCCGTCGCGCACGAGGCGATCGTCCGAAACCTCCTGCTCGCCCGCATCTACGGCCGTCTGATTCAGCTTGCCTCGTTCCTCGAGATTCTGCGTATCGGCCAGTGTATCTCCCACAACCGCCGTCACCATGTCTTTCGTGATCGTATCCAGCCGCTTGACGCGCGCCGTCTTCTCAATTTGTGCCTTCGCACGGCGACGCTGATACCCATCCGGCACCGCCGCAACGATCTTCCGCGCCTCCTCGGTCCACTTCAGCTTGACGTTGTCGAAGGTTCGCTCTTCCTGTATCGCGCCCTCGAGTGGGGCCAATCCCTCTATGGCCTTCTTATCGAGCTTGCTGAACGACTCGGGCGGCGCGCTGCAAACCGCGCAGACGGCCGGCTCGAAGCCGCGAGCGACGTAGCCGCAGTTGGAACAGATGTAGGTGGCTGAGTCCTTTGATTCGATTTCTTTCTTCGCCACGTCTTCT
>JBFIPX010000220.1:0-5449 GCA_041609895.1 Rhodothermales bacterium | reverse complement strand
GGCAGCGTGAGCAGTCGGCACTATCAGGTCGCTATCACCATCATTGTCGAAATCACCGATTGAAGGTGGATCCCAATAAGCGATCTGCCAGAACCCTCCTGCATCAACCTCGCGGGTGTCGCCTTCCCAAAGCACGCCACTCTGGAGAATCTCGTGCCTCCCGTCTTGATCAAAGTCGATGCAGGAGGTTGGGCCCCACCGATCCCATCTCTCTGCATCATAGGCGACCATCTCGGAGAAAAGCCCGGCATCGTTCTCGAAGATGTAGAAGTCCTGAAAAGCGACGCGTTGCCATGTCGGCGCAATGATAACATCCAGATCGCCGTCATTTCCGAGGTCGCACCACTCAACGTTTACGGGATCCGGCGGAAGTCCGGCATCCACCAGCGAGAAGGATCCGGAGCCGTCATTTCGCCACAACTGACTCACATCGCCCAAGGAAAACTTGGCATTCCCCGACACAAGAAGATCAAGGTCGCCGTCGTTGTCGTAGTCACCCCAGTCGGCCTTCGCGTGCCCGGACACTCCATCAAGTTCAACACCTGAATTGACAAAGACACCGGCACCCTGATTCTCGTAGAGACTGGCTGTCTTTCTTGAGGTGCTATTAAGTCCCAGAACGAGGATGTCCAAGTCCCCGTCGGAATCGTAATCCGCCCAGCGCACTGCGCCCTTGTTTGCCGGCTCAAATCCGCCGTCTACCTCAGTGAACGGCTGGGCAGATGTACCGACTGAAATGCTTGTCGCGAGGACCGCATAAGCGAGTATTGTCTTCATTGCACACCCCTTGGTTCTTTGCGATTGACTAGGCGAGCGCTATTCCAAGGGGCTCACGCTCAGGTCTTACCGGGACTGGGACGCCGTCGGTCCTGCTCGCCTGGTTGCTATGCCGCTTTCGCACACGGAAGCAACCTCAGTACATTGAAGTTATCAGCCGGACCCGGCTCCTCTTGTAGGAAATGTCTGACAAGGATACTGCTCGCCTTTGGTTGGACAATCATGTCCTACCGGAGGCCCACCGCGTCCACATCGATCGCGATGCGGCAATCCCCCGGCGGCGTACCATAGGCGGCATTGGCGGCACGCAGGCGTTCCTGCATCATCGGAGAGCGCTGCCTGTGCAGAACGCGGATTACGGTCTGAAAACGATAGCGCCTCTTCACTCTCCGAATGAACGCCGGGTGGGGACCCAGAATCCTCGCGTCGCTGCCGTGGCTTCGAAAAAGATCCGTCCACTCGATCCCTACCGCCCTCGCCGCATCCTCGTTGGAGCCGCTGAACTCGACAACAACCATCTGACCGAACGGCGGGTATCCCAACTCGCGCCGACCCTTTAGAGCATAAGAGGCAAACCCCTCGAAGTCATGCCGCATCGCGAAGCCGAGGGCCAGGTTGCCTGCATTTCGCGTCTGGAGAAGAACCAACCCAGGCCGGTCCGCGCGGCCGGCCCTGCCTGCCACCTGCGTCAGTAGTTGAAACGTACGCTCCTCGGCACGAAAGTCGGGCAGAAGAAGCTCCGTGTCGGCGTTCACCACGGCAACGAGCGTGACGTTTCCGAAGTCGAGACCCTTCGCTACCATCTGGGTCCCCAGCAGAATGTCCGCTTTTCCCTCGCCGAACTGCTTAAGAATTTGATGGTGTGAGTGCTTTCGGCTGGTCGTGTCGAGATCCATTCGAAGTACGCGCGCCTGCGGAAACACGTCCGCCAGTTCCTCCTCCACGCGCTGCGTACCGGCACCCAACTGACGCAAATCGAGGGAACCACATGACGGGCAATGAACGGGTACGCGCTGTGCCCGGCCGCAATAGTGGCAGCGTAGCCGTCCACCAAACTTATGATACGTGTAGGTCACCGAGCAGTCGGGGCACGAAGGCGAGTGGCCACAGGACTCGCATTCAAGAATTGGCGCAAAACCACGCCTGTTCTGAAGCAGAATGATCTGCTCGCCTTTCGAAAGACCGGACGTAATCGCATCGCGCACTCGCTGAGAGAGCGTTCCCTCAAGCTGATGCTTCTTCCGCTCGACGGTCAGATCTACGATCTCGACCTCAGGAAGCACCGCCACGTTCCCACCGGCGACGGGAACGCGATTCGGCATGGGCAGAAGCTTGTACTTCTCGTGTTGGGCGTTGACAAAGCTCTCGAGGCTTGGTGTCGCAGACCCCAACACGACTGTTGCACCTTCGAGGTGCGCACGCATGACCGCGGCGTCACGAGCGTGATATCTCGGAGCGGGGTCGTACTGCTTGTATGAGGACTCGTGCTCTTCGTCCACGACAATCAACCCGAGGTTCGCAACGGGTGCGAAGATGGCGGATCGGGGTCCGATCACGATCCGATGCCGGCCTTCCCTCACGGCCCGCCACGCGTCGTACCGTTCCCCTACGCTCATGCGCGAATGCAGTACAGAGATCTCGTCTCCAAAACGCGCACGAAAACGCGCGACCATCTGCGGCGTGAGGGAGATTTCGGGAACGAGGATGACGCCACTCCGGCCATCCCTCAAGGTGCGGTCGAGAGCCGCGAGGTACACTTCGGTCTTGCCGCTGCCCGTCACTCCGTGAAGCAGGAACGCCGCGTACGTGCCGGACGAAATCGCTTCCTCAATCTGCTTCAGGGCCGACTGCTGCTCGGCATGAAGTTGTGGTGCCACCGACCGCTCGGACACTTCGATGTCGGAGAATCCTGATCGCGCATCCTCCTTCATCTCGACGCGCACCAGGCCCTTTTGCGCCAGTGACTTGACGGTTGCCGCGGACGCCTTTGTTTCTTCGACCACGTCTGCGTACGCCGCATCCGACTCTCCGGCCTCCAGCTCCTCGACCAGGTAGGCTAGTACCGCTTTCTGGCGGTGCCCCCGTAGCTCTGAGATAGCCTCTCGCGCTGCAGCAGGGTGCTCGATTGCCGGACCGAGAGACAAGAACTTTGCCATCTTGACACTTGCCCGCGGCACCTTGATACGCGTAGCCAGCCGCAGAAAGTCCTCGCGTTCGAGACGGCGAAGTCGCGCGGTGGAAACGCTTGGAAACCGGCGCCGGACGGTTGCCACCGAGACGGGCCCTCGGCCGTCCAGGTACCGAAGAAACTCGGCCACGTCACCGGTCGCCCCCGAATCCTCCCACGGCCGGTCGGATCGCTCCACCGTGGATTCCGACATGATCTCAATACCCGGCGGAAGGGAGGCACGCAGGGCCTCTCCCCATCCGCAAACGTAGTAGTCAGACACCCATCGGGTCAGCTTCAACAGTTCCGGCGTCAACGCGGGTCGATCGTCGGGTATGTCTTCGATGGGCTTGTAGTCGGGTGCATCAGGACGGTGTTCCTCCGATTCGCGAACTGAAACGACAACGCCCGTAAGCGTCCGTGGCCCAAATGAAACGACGACTCGGTGACCCGGCTCAATCTCAGACTGCCACTCCTCCGGAACGAGATAGGTGAACGTAGTTTCAACGGGAATCGGGAGGGCGACGTCGGCTAGCACGGAAGGGTACGAGTCAAATGTCAGGCTTCCACATGGAGAGCCTCGCGGAGCCTGCGCACATTCTCTCCGATGGACGCCCCGCCAAACACCGCGCTGCCTGCCACGATGACGTCCGCACCGGCCGCTACGACCTCGCGAATATTTGAGGGACCTACTCCGCCGTCCACCTCCAGATAGGCTCCTGACCCCGCACGATCAAGCATGTCGCGCAGTCGTCTGATCTTGTCGGTGCTCGACGGGATATAGGACTGGCCTCCAAATCCCGGGTTGACGGACATGACCAGGACGAGATCGACATCGTTGAGGACCTCTTCCAGCATCGCAACCGGCGTTGATGGATTAAGGGTGACACCCGCCGCGGCGCCCGCGGCGCGAATCTGCTGCAACGTCCGGTTCAGGTGTGGACACGTTTCGACGTGGACCGTCACGATGTCCGCACCGGCTTCGACGAAGCTGTCGATATACCTCTCTGGCTCCTCGATCATCAGGTGAACGTCGAGGAGCGTATCCATCTCCTCCCGCAACGGCTTCAGGGCCCGAACGATCAGTGGGCCGATGGTGATGTTCGGGACGAAGTGCCCGTCCATCACGTCGACGTGAAGCCAGTCGGCACCGGCCTTCAATGCCTCCCTGCACTGATCCTCGAGGCGTGCAAAGTCGGCGGACAGTATGGAGGGTGCCAGTCGAATCATCAGCTGCTGTCAAAAAAGAAGGGCGCCTCGGGGACGCCCTAATGTAACACGAAGATGCGCGCGAGACACTAGAAGATCGCCATGATGACGGCGATTACCATCACGTTGACAAGAGCGATGGGCAAAAAGTACTTCCATCCGATGGTCATCAACTGATTGTACTTGAAGCGTGGCAGTGTCCACCTTACCCAGATAAAGAGGAACGCGAAGAAGCCGGCCTTTACAAGAAGGCCGAGCATCTGAAGGACGGTCATCAGCCACCCCAGTCCGGCGTCGTAGAGCGACTCGGCGTAGAGGTATTCGAAAGGTAGCAAGTAGCCGCCGAAGAACAGCGTCACGATCACGAACGAGGCAATGAAGAAGTTGACGTACTCGGCCAGGAAGAACATGCCGAATTTCATGCCGCTATACTCGGTGTGATATCCTCCGACGAGTTCCTGCTCCGCCTCCGGCAAGTCGAATGGCGCCCTGTTTGTCTCCGCGAAGGCGGTCACCAGAAATATTATGGCCCCGATCGGATTCCGGAAGACGTTCCACACGACGGCCTGATCCTCGACGATCTCGACGAGGTTGAGTGTGCCTGCCATCAGGACGACGGAGACGACGGCCAAGCCCATCGAGAGCTCGTACGATATCATCTGTGCGGAAGAGCGTAGACCCCCGAGGAGCGAATACTTCGAGTTGGAGCTCCATCCAGCCAGGGTGATACCGTATACGCTGATGGACGTAAGCGCAAGAAGTGCGAGAACGCCTACCTCGAGCGGCGCGATCACGACCCCCCGAGCCAGGGGTATCAGCGCCGTAGCGGTCATCGCGATCACGACCATGAGCCACGGTGCCAGCGAGTGGACAAAGCCGGACGCGGCCGTCGGACGGATATCCTCCTTGAATACGAGTTTCACCACGTCAGCAAACGGCTGCAGCAATCCAAACGGACCGACGCGGTTGGGACCCGGACGATTCTGGATGTAGGCAGACACCTTTCGCTCGGCATATACCAGCACCGAGGCAGAGACGAGGAAGAAGTTGATCAGCAGAAAGCCGATTGCCGCAATCCAGTAAAGAGGAAGATCCATTTAGAGTCGAATTTTGGGTTCAAACCGCGGCGCCAATCTCCACGAGTCGCACACCTTCGAGACCCATGGCCTCGTACGTGGCGCCGTGGAAGGCATCGTGCGTTCCGGCAACCTCTTCCATTATCTGTTTCGGGCCCTTGTAAGCCATTTCTATCTCAAGCCTATGCGCAACCTCAGGCAGGCTCACCCAACTCGGCTG
>JBFIPX010000219.1:0-5449 GCA_041609895.1 Rhodothermales bacterium | reverse complement strand
TCGAGGAGGTGGTCGCGCGAATCAGGCAATTCTCGCCATGCCGCCGGCGTCCCAATCCGGTCGGATTCGATTCACTGAACAGGGCGAAGTAATAAGCTTCCGATATGCACTCACTGAGATCGCTCACCGACATCTGGAACAGATTGTCAGCGCAAATCTCATTGCAACAGCGGAAGCGACGAGGGAGTCGCACCGCGATGAGGCGGCTGGTGAAGAGGAATACCGCCTGGTCCAAGAGGTCGCAGACGCATCCATGCGGGCGTATCGCGACCTGATCAGCGAACCGGGATTCTGGTACTGGTATACGCAAGTGACCCCCATCGAACACATCAGCCGCTTGCCTATTGCGTCTCGACCGGTATCGAGGAAGTCCGCGAATGAGGTCGACTTCGAAAGTCTGCGCGCCATTCCGTGGGTCTTCTCGTGGACGCAGGTTCGCTACATCGTGCCGGGATGGTATGGTGTGGGCCGAGCGTTGTCAGATGTGGTGGCCGCCGGTCATGGCGACCGTCTCGCGGAGCTCTATACGAAATGGCCCTTCCTGAACGCAGTGGTAGACAGCGCGCAACGAGAGATGGCCCGCGCCCGGCTACCCATTTCGACGCGCTACGCGGGGCTGGCAGAAAAGGTGAATGGGAGGGATTTCAAGCGACTGATCGAAGAGGACTACCGCAAAGCCGAGTCGGCTATTCTCACGATCACCGGACAGTCCGAATTGCTCGACAATAGACCGGTCATTAAGAAATCTATCCGGCTGCGCAATCCGTTTACAGACGTACTGAACCTGCTTCAAATCGAATTGATAAGTCGTTATCGACGCGCATCAGATGACGAAAAGGAACAGTATCGGCGCTCCCTCTTCCTGAGCATCAACGGAATCGCTGCCGCGATGCAGAGCACTGGATAGCCTCTGCCACGCAGTCCGCTGCAACGATCGCCCGATTATGCTGCGCGCCTCACTTCGGAGCCGTGCTCGCTCGATTGCGGCGTAACCGGCGCGAGAGGCAGGACGCGGGCCGGTCCAGACTCTGCCTCGTCCAGACGACGCGAGAAGATCACCGGCAAGACGCGATCAATCACGTATTCAATCGATCTCGTCGAGGCATAGCGGAGCACGAACGACGGCACGGGCAGGGTCGACAGGTAGTTGTTGACCTCAAGGCGCATCGGATCTGAACTTGCAAAAACCATTCGCGCCGCGGCCGACTCACCCTCGTCTTCCCTCACTACATCCTTACCAACCGGCAGCACGCGCAGTTCATTCATCCGCTGCCAGCTCTTCCTGCTGAAATCGGATCGGATTTCCTGCACAAACCGGATGAGGTCGGATACGGAAATCTCGACCTCGTCAAAACCGTAGGTTCGGGCAGCGAGCGAATAGAACTGCTCTCTGTCAGCGGGTCGGCGATCTGCGACGAATCGCCAGAAACGAGGTCGCTCGGTACCGGGAATCGCATCGTAGTCGGCCCACAGGCGGCTCAGTTCGGAGGCGTGTATCAACCCGGAGAATACGGCAGCTCGAATCACGCGGTCGCCAATCGCGCTGGCGGGCAGTTGTGAGGTCAGCGGTTGGGTCGTCGGCGGCTGATACCGACTTGAGGAGAATTCTGGCATGGCGGGTGTGGCGATGATTACTGGCGAGGGTCTTCGGTGGCGCAGCAAGTGGTCTTTTCGCCGACCGGACCCCTATCGGTATCGGTTCGAATTCTACACGGTTAAGGGGCGGTTGACGCCCGTTTGCGCTATTCCGTGGAGCCGGTTACTCGTATCATCTCCTCTAGAGAGGTTTCGCCCATGAGCACGACCCTCTTGGCCGAGTCCTGAAGTGAACGCATCCCTTCGGCAGCAGCTACCTTGCGCAGACCGTCCTCGTCGATCACGTCTCCGGCAGACAGGATGTTCTTCCGAATATCATTCGAGAACATCAGTGTCTCGGCGATTGCGCGTCTTCCTTTGAATCCATGGCCGTTGCATGTTCGGCAATCGCTGCCATGATTCGGCGCAAAGAAGGTCGCGTCCTTCATCTCGTCCTCCGTGAAGCCCAAATACTGAAGCAGTTCGTGATCGACGGACTTGTCCTCTTTCTTGCATTTCGGACATAGCTTGCGGATCAGTCGCTGTGCCACGACGATGTTAATGGCATAAGCAATTAGAAACGGCTCAATGCCCATCTTGTAGAGCCGGCTCACTGCGCTTGGCGCGTCGTTCGTATGAAGTGTGGAGAATGTGAGGTGTCCGGTGTTTGCGAGCTTGATCGCCAGCTCAGCGGTCTGGCGGTCACGCATCTCTCCTACCATCACGATGTCGGGGTCGTGTCGTAGGATCGAACGCAGCGCGCCTTCCATGTCCAGTCGGTGACTTAGCTTGATCTGCCGCACACCTTTGATCAGATACTCAACAGGGTCCTCGACCGTCAGCACGTTGACCTTGGGGGTTATCACTTGGTGGAGTGCAGCTACCAGCGTCGTGCTCTTTCCCGAGCCTGTGGGTCCGGTAAGGATAATCATTCCGTAGGGCTGGCGAATTGCGGTCTCGAACCGGGTCATCGAGTCTTCCAGCATACCGATCTTGCCGAGATCGGTTAGCACCTTCCGGTCGTCGAGGACACGGATGACGATACTTTCAGCGTTGACACCCGGGCGGTGGGAAGCGATTGGAAGAATCGAGACACGGAAACGAATTACGGTGTCAGCAATCCTTCGCTGTATCGCGCCGTCCTGCGACGTATCACGTTCAAAACGGTCGACGTTCATTGAGTTGTCCTTCACCACCGCCAGAAAAGCTTCAGGGTGAATCCGCTCCTCAAGATGCCAGCGTGTCAGTTCGCCGTCAACGCGGAAGTCTATTTGAAGCTGCCCCTCAGAGTTCGGGTATACGTGGACGTCCGATGCTCCCTTCTTGACCGCCTCAACGAGTGCCGCCTCAAACAGGTTAATGAGGGACGATCTGTTGATCTCTGCCTCAAGCGCCTCCTCATCGATGAGCTGGTCCTTCTCCTCGTAATTGGTACCGAGATCGTATATCAACGGGTCGTCGTTTAGACGATCGAGGTACTCGTTCTTCGAGAGAAAACCTTCAGTGATAAGCTCGCCGATAAAGGACTCCGACGTGTATTGGAGTTCAAAGCGTCTGAGTCTGAGGCGCTGAATGAGCTTGTGAACCTCAGGTCGCGTCGGGTCGTGCGTAGCAAAGACCCAAAGCACTTCGCCGGTACGATGGTCCGCCTTCTGAGAGATCGGGATCACAAACAACTCGATCATTCGATCGAGATGAGGGCCCTCGAACTGCTCCGCTACGGCCTCGATGAAAGCCAGCGCCTCGGAGTACGATATCTTCGCCTCCTTGAAAGCGTAAACGGCCGCTGCCTCACGATATATAACTTCCCGATCGACGCGCGGATCGAGCGTAATGACGCGCCACAGCGGCACTTTATAGCCTTCGCCGCGCAGCCGTTTCCATTCGTCGATACTCTCGGACAGCTGCTGCTCCGTGATAATCTCCTTGGCAACGAGACGATGGACCACTCGGTCACGGATCTTCTTGCCGTTGATGAGCGCGGGCTCGTCGTCAATTTCGATGACATTCCCATGCGCATCTATTGGACCCACGATTTCGGCATGTTCTTCTGCGAGCGGAACGCCGACGTCGGAAGGTGTCAAGTCGACAGGAACGTCCTCATGGGTCGGCATCGGCGGCGCAGCATCCAGTTTGGAATGGCTGTGTTCTTCGCCTACTTCCGGTTCATCTGTGCGCGATGCAACATCCTCGAAGAACCCTCGCTCTTCGGGTTCGACGAGTTGGTCCAGTCCCTCGACTTGCTCCACGGCGCGATCGGTGTCGTCCCTATCCTCTCCTACAGAGCCAGCGAGGCCAGACGTGTCGTCATTTGCGATGCCATTCTCCGACAACTCGTCTGCAAGCTGTTCAGTCTCGGTTGCCTCATCGTCCAGCAGACTAGTGATGCGACCGATCTGCGCCTTGATATCGAATTTCTTGGAGGAACCGCTCTTCATAGAATCTGATTTCGAACGTCACGCCGGTCCGACGCCGATGCAGCATCGTCCAGATGGCGGAGAGTTGGCGATTTAGGGTTACTCAAGCGAATCGATAGAGCTTGGAGGGGTTGCGATCGGCTCGAATTCTGTATCGACCACGCTCTCAACGAGTTAAACGAGCCATAGAGGCCCGTTCGCATGCTGCGATGAAGCCGAAATGCTCCAATCGACACGCTCTCAAACTCTTTAATTCTCACCCATCATGCCGATAACGAGCTAAGTGTATCGCAATGTGCGAGCACAGGGACCTAATTCAGTTCGCCACTATGATGGAAAGCATCGCCGTTGAAGCCATTCGCCAGATTCCAGCTTTCATCCTGGCAATCATGGCCTTCTATTTTTATCGCACCGCGCGGAAGAACCAGGCTGTCTCGTTGGAACCAGCCGGCCTCCCGGTCGAGCTCGAGTCCCAACTGGAGGCCGCAAAGAACGCCGTTGAGCGTCTCGAGTCGGACTACTCGGAGATCAAGGCGGCTATGGATGATTTCGAGTCGCTCAAGACCGCGATTGAGGAGTCCGACGAGTCAATCCGATCTCAGCTATCAAACCAGAAGATGGCTCTTAAAGAGTTCGGACGCGTCCTCTCGAAAACGTCGGAACAAACGTACACCGAGTTCGGGTCCCTAGAGGAAAGACTAGGCCGCGTTGAGGATAGTCTAACAGAGCGTGGACTGCTGGATGACGAGAGTCGCTCAGCAGCTGCCTAAGCAACACCCGTAGAAGTCGACACGAGCACCGGGCTGCACTTTCGATGTAGCCCGGTGTCTTTTTTTAGTCGCGCCACCCGACCACCACCCGCCCCGGGCAAGCGGAATCCTACGCGGCGCGGATGCGGCCAACCCTTCGGCGATCCGTTCGAAGTGGTATGGGCAGACGCCCCAAAACATAGCGCTGATACCACGGCAGGGCGTCCAGCTTCCGAAAACCAGTGCACCGGCTAATAAGGTCAAAGATCAGGGCGGGCGGCGCGAAGCGGAGTACCGCATTTGCCGGAGCTGTTGCATCCAGGAACTTGCGAACCCGAGTCAGCGAGGGATCAAAAGCCGCAAAAGTCAACTGGATCACCTGGCCGTCGCGGGGGTCATTCTTTTCCCGAATTGGAAATACACCCAGCTCAACCATTCTCCTCCACTTTTCCGCCGGATACATCGTGGGGTTCTGCGCGATCAGAACCTGCGTACCGACTTGCGAGATTGAAGCTTCACTGAAGCTATAGTGGTTCGCCACGTACCGAAAGATCATTGTCGAGTTGGTACCGGCAACGTCAGTCGCGATCCGCCACAACTGACGATCGTCGTTGAAGTCTTGTTGATGTGCCCACGCCGTGTAGACCTCCGGCAAGGTGACGATCCGTTCTCTAAGCAGGCCACGAATTAGTCTGTCCCTCGCGAGGA
>JBFIPX010000218.1:0-5450 GCA_041609895.1 Rhodothermales bacterium | reverse complement strand
GGTAACCATCCGCTCGAAGCGCTTCTTGAAATCGCCGAACGATTCTTCCTTGTACGGCATCTCGTTGTCGAGCCTGTTCAGTTCGGGGTCGTTGTTCCACTCGAAGTGCTGGTAGATGTTTTCCATCCGGAGTGGAGTGAACGATACCATCTCACCCGAGATTGCGGTATCAGCAATGGCAATCATTTGACCGTTTTGGTTCATTTCGGAAGCGCTTCCAGACTTAAAGGACGGATGAGACAAACTCATTCAGTTTATTAGATTATCGATTTGATGCCCCTCCGCTTAAGCCCTTTTCTTGCAACATGTTGTAGGCAAAACCCTGTAGTCTTCGACGACTCACTTTTCCCAACGGGAGCTCGTCAATTTCGGGCAGCTCAAGAACGGCAATGGGCAACATGAACGATGGCAATGATTGTCCGAGTTTGCCAATTACGTCCGCCTCAGCCAGCGGCTCCGACGAGTACTGGACGAACAGAACAGGTCTTTCACCATACTCGGCGTCACGCACCGACACTACCAAAGAACGATCAATTCCGTCGATCTTGTTGGCGGCCGCTTCGATCACGCCCGGATGAATGTTTTCTCCTCCGGATATGAACATGTCATCGATACGCCCGGACACGACTAGTCGGGCGTCTCGATCAAAGTCCCCCATGTCGCCCGAGTGATACCACCCTGCCTCGTCCACGGCGCTCTTGACGTGACCATCAACGACGTATCCTGCAAAGAGGGTTTCGCCACGAACCAGTATGGCGCCGTCCTTGATTCGTACGCTCCTGAACGGCAGGACAGACAGCGAATTTGGACGGGCGCCTCGTGGTTTGGATGTAGCTACCTGAGATCCCATCTCGGTCAGCCCGTAAGTTAGCTGCAGCGGCAATCCGGCGCCGAGTGCTTGATCAATCAGATCATCCGGTGTTGCCGCACCCCCGACGAGTACCGACTTCAGGCCGGGCAGCGCCTCATCCCGATCAGGATCGGAAAGCACGCGCCGAAGCTGCGTCGGAACGAGGGACAGATGCGTGGCGCCCAACCTCTTCATCGATCGTACGATTTCGCGCGGGTCGTCCGGAATAGACACGCAGGCACCCGCCAGCAGGCAACGAAATAGAATGCCAAGACCACCGACATGGTAGAGCGGAAGGGTGAGAAGCCATCGGTCACCGGGTTGGAGCCGGATCATACGGTTTGCACCCAGGGCACTGAAAATCAGGTTCGCATAGGTGAGTGCCGCAGCCTTTGGCGCTCCGCTGCTGCCCGAAGTATGAACTCCCAGAACCGTGCGGTCCGGACTACTTGGTCGCTGCTTTTCCGCCGCTTCCGTACTCCTACCATCGCGGCGGGAGCAATTCGAAGAAGCCGCTAGCTCATCGCCGAACAATACTCGCATTTGATCCAGACTTTCGCCAGGCTTCTCCGCTTCTTCGCTGCCTGGCCGAATCAGCGTCGAAGCCCCTGCGGCCTTACACATGGCCACGAGCGACTCGTCCGGATATCGAAGGGGAAGTGGAAACGCGACGGCACCTCTTTCGATTAGCGCGAGCAGAAGAAGTAGTGACTCGAGGCTACCGTCGGCGAGCAGAGCAACAGCCTGACCTTCCCTAACCCCCTCCTTCCACAAGCATGACCAGGTCTCGTCGACGCGACAGGACAGATCCTTGAAAGTCACGAATTCCGATGACGTCCGAATTGCTTCCCGGCTACCGAATCGAGCCGCGGCTAGATCGGTGATCGGCGTCTCAAGATCGTCTAGGTACTGCGTGTATGTCATGTGATGGGCGACAGGCGAGACATATCGATGTTCCCGATTTGCGCCAGCACCTGGTCGACGCGCACATGGGGTCCCTGAAAGTTCCGAAGATCTTTACAGAGGTCTTCCTTTAGGTACGCATGTGTACCGATGCCTGCTGCGGGTGGCTGCTCTTGCGCCTCATCTAAGGCAAGGATGGCGACCATGCTGGTGCCGATGCATGACTCATAGCTGGAACTGGGAACGAACATGACCCCCTGCGCGGCGCACCATTTACGAATCTGCTCGGCCATGCGCATTCCTACGATGGTGGGCTTGACTACCGCCGCGGCGACAATTCCCGATTTGACAAAACCGGAATGAGTAACCACTGACTCGTCGAGCCCGATAGGAGCCTTTGTTTCACGAACCAGAGTCGGGATGCCGGATGGGTCCGCCAACGGTTCCTCGACAAACTCAATCTGGACGTCGGACAATGCCTGACAGAATTCAATGGCCTCCGTCAGGCTCCACGCGCGGTTTGCGTCCAGTCGCAGGCCTATTTCACCTCTGGCCACGCGACGAACGGCCTTCACCGTTTCGATTTCTTCACGAAGTGGCGTACGACCAACCTTCAGCTTGAGACACACGAACCCTTCATGAACCGCGGCTTCCACCGACTCAAGGATCTTTTCCGGCCCGCCGTGGAGCAGGCGGGCGACGGGAACGATGGACCCTAGGCTTGCAAACCGCGCCCCCTGTTCCGCCGAGACTCGTGCGCTCTCCTCCGTCATCCTGACGGCAGTCCCGACGGCGAATTCGAGCGACGGAAACTCATCAGCTTTGTCCAGCATCGCACTGATGTCCGCCGTGGTCAGACCGGCAGCCAACGACTTCTCTACGCGTTGGACCCAATCGCGAGCCGCAATTTGCACACCATGCGCGGTTTCGCGGCTGAAGCCTGGCAGCGGCGAAGCCTCCCCCCATCCGACATTCCCACGGTCCGTTTCGACCCGTATCACGACACCCTCGCGCTCGGATATCGACATACCGTTTCGCAGAACAACCGCATGTCGAAGCGGAAGCCGAAATCGAAAGGCAGATACGTTGCTGATCAGCATCTTGCGTTGCGGGATGAAACCGGAAGCCCGTTAAATGGCCCATCCGATTGAAAAAAGTATGCTGTACAGGAGCAGCACTTGCGCAGTGCGCGCAAGAAATTGATTGAACTTCTCACCGTCACTCTCGGATCGCATTCCGTACATCACGTAGATGCCAACGGGAAGCGCGAGGAGTGCCATCAGGACAGTGGAACTGGCTGGCCGGCTGAGGGCCAAAACAATCGGCCCGGCTGCCGCAAGCACAAGGCACAAGCCGTATAACCTTGCGCCCCACTGACGACCCAGTCGGACAATGAGAGTTCGCTTACCCGACAGCGCATCCTCGTCGACATCCCGGGTGTTGTTGACCAAGAGTATCGCCACCGACAATGCTCCGGGCGCTAATCCCGCGATCATCACCGAGGCATTGACCGTTAGCGTTTGAACGTAGTAGGTGCCCGCCACTGCCACCGGTCCAAAGAAGACGAAAACAAACAAGTCGGCCAGTCCCAACGAAGCCAGTGACCGCCTGCCGCCGGTATACATGATGCCGAACAAGATCGAGAGGATGCCGATGACGACGATAGGCCACCCGCCTCTTATCATTAGGTAAGTGCCAGCGATGACGGCCAACCCGAAGGTGACCGCCGTTGCCCGCTTCATTGTCGAAGGCGATACTAGTCCGGCGGCCGTTACGCGAACGGGACCCTTTCGATCAGGTGTGTCACTCCCTTTTTCATAGTCTGCAACGTCGTTGTGGAGATTCGTCGCAATCTGAATGAAACCAGCACTAGCAGCACACAAGGCTGCGCTGAGAACGTGCACGTCGTCGTCCGCAAAGGCCATCGCTGTCCCAATCAGCACCGGCGACAGGGCTGCCGGAAGCGTCTTTGGCCTGCTCGCTGCAATCCACGTCGCTGCGGTGGGCATGTCTGGTCAAGGGCGATAGGGAAACTTACCGAAATCCGGTTTTCTCTTTTCCAGGAAGGCGTTCTTGCCTTCCTGCCCTTCCTCGGTCATGTAGAATAGAAGCGTCGCATTTCCAGCAAGCTCCTGCAATCCGGCTTGGCCATCGCAGTCCGCGTTGAGGGCCGCCTTCAGGCACCGGATTGCCATTTGCGAATTGGCCAGTATCTCTCGGCACCACTTGATGGTCTCTTCCTCGAGTTGGTCGAGCGGCACGACCGTGTTGACCAGACCCATCTGGAGTGCCTGTTGCGCGTCGTATGGACGGCACAAAAACCAGATCTCTCTCGCCTTCTTTTGCCCGATGATTCTTGCGAGGTAGCTGGCGCCGTAACCTCCGTCAAAGGAACCGACCTTCGGCCCCGTCTGCATGAACCGTGCGTTGTCAGCGGCAATGGTTAGATCGCACATTACATGGAGGACGTGGCCTCCGCCAACAGCCCAACCAGCCACCATTGCGATCACCGGCTTCGGACAGGTCCGGATCTCACGCTGAAAGTCGAGAACGTTCAGACGCATGACACCCGTATCCTCCTCGGTGTAGCCCGCATCGCCTCGTATGCGCTGATCACCGCCTGAACAGAAGGCATCTGGACCTTCACCCGTCAGAACTATTACACCAATCTCATGGTCGTCTCGCGCGTCGTTCAGCGCGGATCGCATCTCGGTTACCGTGAGGGGCCGGAACGCATTGCGGACCTCCGGGCGATTGATCGTAATCTTCGCGATGCCTTCCGCCTTTTCATATTTGATGTCGCGATAACTTCCTGCTTCCGTCCAGTTCACAGCTGCCATTCTGATGTTCGTCTGAGTGATGTTGGGAATGGTTAGTGGGGCTTCGACATAACGTGCGACTCAGGGGCGAGTCGCGACGGATTCAAGCTGGGCCACGACAGAATCGAGCGCTTCGTAGAGCTCCACATGCAACGCGTGGTTATTGTGCCGCTCGGTGCGAACCTCGATTATGCGAGACTTTACCGACATGGATGCCGACTGAATCGCCTGCCCAAACTCGCTGTACGTCTCGGGGCGCGCGTAAGGGATGTCGAAAAGCTTCGCTGCGTGCTCGAATGAAAGCCCGTGCGGTGTGCCAAAAAAGGTCTCGAATCCGGGCCCGAGGTCGGCAATGGGTAGAAATGAAAAGACGCCACCACCGTCGTTGTTAACTACCACGATCGTGATCGGCTGGCTGGATCGGCGTACGAGGTCGAGCGAGTTCAGATCATGTAGAAGAGCGAGATCACCGATCAGCAGCGTCATAGGTCTGCCGCGTGCCGCGGCGAAACCTACGGCCGAGGCGACGGTGCCGTCGATTCCGCTTGCCCCGCGATTCGCCGCGTACCGACCGTCGCGGAGCGGCCACCCAAACATATCCAGGTCGCGAATCGGCATACTGGCTCCAACAAAGACGTCGTGCCCGGAAGGCAGTCGCCTACCGATCAAATCGGCGACCCCAGGCTCCGATAAAGATTTCTGCAGCCTCGACTCGAGGACCGTATGGAATCCTTTGCCCACCTCATCGATTCGTGGCCAGCAGGATCCTGTCGTATCTGTCAGCTTGACGGCACCGCGACCTATCGCATCACAAAATGCGGCGGCTTCGGACTCTATCCGGAACGTTACACGATGCATCGGATCGATTCGCTCAGGAT
>JBFIPX010000217.1:0-5482 GCA_041609895.1 Rhodothermales bacterium | reverse complement strand
CCTCTTTTTATGCCGGCCAGGATAAGCTGCTGCTGCCTTTCCTTGACGATGCGAGTGTCGACTTAGCCTATGGTAACCGCACGTTCAGCACCAACTGGACACACATTTTCTCCGATCGCGTGTTCTCGAATTTCACTTTCACATCATCCCGTTATTTCTCACGACCGGAGTTCGAGATCGCGGGCACACCCATCACACGATCGAACAACGTTTTCGACCAGTCAATTAAGGGTGACTTCGAGTTCATCGCGGGCGGGGACCACGAGTTGAGCGGAGGGTTCTGGACGGGCATCTTCACGTTTCGACTGCGGGACGAGTTTGACGAGGAGGAGTCGCTGTTCAAGCGTATCCAGTCTGCGTATGGGGCGGCATACATCCAGGACACGTTTCGCCCCAACCCCCTGTGGAAACTGACCGGAGGACTCCGGGCCAACTATTTTGCGGAGGGGTCCTATCTCCGCTTGGAACCTCGATTCTCAGTTGAGCGGCAGATTTTACCGGGCTCCAGGCTTCAGCTTGGCTACGGTCGCTACTATCAATTCCTGACACTGATCAGCAATGAGCTGTTCACGGGCTCGGACATCTGGCTGACCACTGCCGAAGACGTCCCCCCGGCGTTCGGTGATCAGTTTGTGGCTGGCTACAAGACCGGAATCGGCAAGGACCTGCGCGTCGACTTCGAACTCTATTATCGATCGATGCGAGAGCTCTTCGAGTTGGATCCGAGACTTCCGGACGCGTCCGGAGTCGAGTACGGCGAACTGTTTCGGTTTGGAGAGGGCTTCGCGTACGGGTCGGAGATCTTTGTCGAAAAACCCTCCGGAAGGCTGTCCGGTTTCGCTGGCTACACGTTCGGGATTACGAGACGACGATATCCAGACTTCCCCAACATCGGCGACTTCGACTATTACCCACCGAAGTACGATCGCACGCACGATCTCAACGTGGTCGCCAGCTACCGGCTCTCATCGCGGTGGACACTCTCCGGCGTGTTCACTGCCTCGACGGGACAGGCTTACACGCGGCCGCAATCGCAGTATCGCACGCTGGACAATCCGCTCGGATCAGAGGTAAAAGACGTGTTGGTGAGTCCGTTCAATGCAGCGCGCTTGCCCGCATACCACCGGCTGGACATTGGTGCCAGCCTGTTTGGACGGTTCTTCGGATTGGCCGACTACGAGCTGCAGCTGCAGGTGCTGAACGTCTACAACCGGCGCAACATCTGGTTTTACTTCTTCGAGTTCGAGGACGACAACACGGTGTCCAGGACCCAGGTGCCGCAAATTCCCGTGCCCATCCCTAACATTTCTTTTACCCTCAATTTCTGATGAACGCCGCAACATTCTCATGGGTTGGCATCCGTCGCGCGTCAGGGTTTCTGCTATGTGCCGTAGTCTTCCTTGCCTCGGGCTGTGATTTGACGGATGCGGGCTCAGACTCTTCCGGTGAAATAGTAGTCGAAGCGTATCTGCAGGCGGGGGAGGATATGGGTCAGGTACGACTTAGCCGAGTGGCTTCGATCGAGGACAAATACGACTTCACTACTGTCGCTCTTCGCGGAGCGCAGGTCGAAATCCGTCGTCTTTCACAGGATGGTTCGCTCGAAGAGTCGCTTGTGTTCACCGAGCTGCCCGATCGCCCCGGGGTCTACCGGATCTTTCCATCAGTGAAGGTCTTGCCTCTTGCCACATACGAGCTGTTCGTCTCGGTGCCCGAATCGGGAGAGACGGTCCGGTCTCGAACCATCGTGCCCGGCGCTTTCACGGTCATCGAATTTGGACCCGAGACCAGCCCGTATCAGAGCGCGGACCAGATCGAAGTGCTGCTGACCCGAAGTGACTATCCGGGCCGGCCGGCGATCTACGTCTTCTCAACAGAGAGTCTCGACCCACGCGTCGAGACCCTGACGCCATTCTACCGGGAAGTTGTGGACCCAGACCAGGATGCTGACGACGATGAACTGGCGGACTTTCTTGTCAACGAGTCCCCGCCCCTGAACGAGAGTGGCTATCAAATTGATGAAGACGGCAACCTGAGTATCAAGGTGCCTTGGCTTGCATTTGCCTTCTACGGGCCGAATGAGCTGCGTACCAACGCCATCGACGACAATTTGTACGACTTCGTGCGCTCACAGCGGGTTCAGCAGGGGGGCTCTACGCTAGCCCCCGGCGAGATTCCGAACGTCCTGGATCATATCGAGGGAGGCATGGGTGTGTTCGGCAGTTACGCCAGTGCCTCGGTACGGGTGACCGTCACGCGAAATCCGGCATTCTAGTCCGGCTGTATCAAGTCGATGAGTTCCGACAACATCATTGCTGTCGCGCCCCAGACCTTGTAGTCGCCGAGATCAAACAAAGGAATCTCCACACTTCGTCCGTACCGCTGCCATTGCTCGGTTCGTCGAGCAGAGGGGTCCAGCAAGCGCGAGAGTGACGCTCGGATGATTTCGTTCACCTCGCCGTCGGCGGGGTGCAAGTCGAGAAGCTGTCGGCTGTACGCCACAAACGGGTGTACCATGTAATTCGACGGCGGCACAAACAAAGGTGTCAGCTCTCCAACGATCTCGACGTCGGATCCGGGAAGATTGATTTCCTCTGCGGCCTCTCTGAGGGCAGTTTCGATCAGTAGCTCGTTCGGCTCCTGTCTGCCCCCGGGGAAGGATATCTGTCCCGGATGGCTGGCAAGGTCCTTTCTGCGTTCGGTCAGGACAACACGAGGATTCTGTTCACCCTCAAGGACCACAAGTACGGCCGCCTTCCGCGCGTTTTCAGGATTCCGATCGTTCAACATCGCCGCCCGCTGAGAGGGCGCCATCTTAAGTTGGGACTGCAGCCCGGGCAGCGGCTTCGCCAACCTGCGGCGAAGTCGATCAGTTACAGTGGTGAGGTGCAGATCGGACATGCGGCAGAGAATCAGCATGCCCGCCGTCAGGTTCCCAGCACGGTTTCTACCGTTCCGAAAAACGATACTCGTCGAATCGACTTTCGAGCGTGACAAGCGTGGTGAAGTGACGCAGTCTTCGGCGAGTTTGCACGGTGCCTTCAATCCGGCGATTGGTAGGCACGTCGATTCCGGAAACCCGTTCAAAACGGATTTCTGCGCGGAGAGAGGATCGTTGTCCTTTCGGATTAAAGATCGTGCGGCTGCCCAGTATTCGACCGCCTTCAGTGAACCACAACGTAATTCGGTCAACGTTTGAACGTCGGTCGGCGGGAATGAGATCGATCCGATATGCAGTCTGATTGTCAAATTCCTCGCGGACGGGCGGGCCGGACGGTCGCGTCGCTAACAGCGCTCGAAGCCTCCACCCGCTGAAGGCGTTGGAGGCTCTGGCCAGTTGCCGGGAGAACCGGTTCCATCGCTCCTCGAACTCCGCCAGTCGGCGAGGTGGTACTCTTCGCCCGTCAATTTCGGCTGAAAGAAGCTCACGCTCATACTCGCGTTCATCGGGGAATCCGGTCACACGGGAAACCGCAGCCGCCGTGCTGATGCCGAAGGGGTTGTCCAGTTTGCGCCTCGAACGCTCCCGGAATTCGACGCGGCCGACTTGATCCCACGCCTGCAATTGGGTCTGGACCCAGTACCGATAGTAGGCTGCGTCCTCAGGCCGCGGCTGCGCCATGACGGAGCCGGCGATCACCAGGAAGGCCAACGTCAAGAGGACCGATAATCTGCTGCGCATCTATGTATCTCTGCCATCACCATGAATCGTCACTCATTGTATCGACCCGCGCCGTCGAAGGTTGTCACGAAAGTGTGGCGGAAGTATCGGGAATTGTAGTCGCGGTCCAAGAGCACGGCTGCCCGGATTATATTTTTCGCATGTGAGGGCTTTCTGACGCCTAGACCGAGATCTATTGCTGCCGATAAGATAACAGTCGACATCCACTTGATGATTTGCGCGAGGCGAGCATGCAGTACATACTCCTCGTTGAAGACGATTCGGAACTTAGCAGTCTTGTATCGACCCGGCTTCGCGACTCGGGATATGAAGTCCGAACGGCCGAAACTGGAGTTGAGGCGCTCGACGCGGTCGCCGACCGCATGCCGGATCTTGTGCTTCTGGACCTCATGATTCCAGAGGTAGACGGCCTGGAGGTGTGTCGTAAGCTTCGGGCAGATCATCCGCTGTTGTACATCATCATGCTGACGGCGAAGGCTCAGGAGATAGACCGCGTGGTCGGACTGGAAGTCGGCGCCGACGACTATGTAACGAAGCCATTCAGCCTTGAGGAGTTGGTGGCCCGAGTTCGCTCTGCCTTGCGGAGAGTCCGACTAACACGCGAAAAAGCTGGAAACCCTGACGAAGAGGACCTGAGCCCCCTGGCTTTTGACGTGCTACAGGTCGATCCCATTCGTCGGCAGGTTAGTCTTAATGGCGACCTCGTCCACCTAACCGTCCGTGAGTTCGATCTCCTATACTTTCTGGCGAGAAATGCGGGTCGCCCCTTTACGCGGATGCAACTCCTGGATCGCGTGTGGGATATTCAGTATGAGGGCTACGACCGCACGGTGGACTCGCACATCCAACGCCTGCGCGCGAAGATCGAGACCGACCCGGGCAACCCCCGGTTTGTCCGAACGGTGTGGGGTGTCGGCTACAAATTCCAGGATGACGAATGACGAATGACGACGCTCCGACTCCGGTTACGCCACGTGCACGCGGCAGCGTCTATTGGAAAGTAGCCCTGCTACTGGTCGGTGTACAGATTGTCGTCGGGCTGCTGGCGGTGAGTCTGACGGCGTACTTCGCCTATGACGCAAGTCTCGATCTCGTTCGCAACAGCCTCCGTTTACGACTTGACGGGCTGGCTGAGGAGGTCGAATTGCGGGTGCCGATGCTCGATCAGGGTCTAGAGGACATTCCGCGATCACTTGTGAATGACATCGCAACCCGATTTCCCGATCCGGTGTCCCTCGTCGCGGCGGACGGATCTCCCATTCTCACTGTGATGCCCGACCCTCTTCTTTTTCCCGAGACAGGCCGCGTCGAAGGACCGGCAGATCCTGAGGCAATCTCACGCGACGTGGTGGAGGTGTTGCAATCTGGTGAAGTTCTGATACTCATCGGCGACCGAGAATCCATCGGCATTGCCCCGATCTACGATGCAACCGGCTTCCTGGCCGGCGGCCTCGTGGTTCATCCGCTGGCGAACTCCATTGACAGAGAGCTCGCTGACACGCGCTCCGCATTCTTTCAGGCGTTGACCGCCGTCACGCTCCTTGCCGGCATCGTTGCCTTGCTAATCGGGGGCATACTAACGTGGAGGATGGTGCGTCCTCTCCGATCAATCGCCGAAAAAGTGGAGCGCATCGGTCAGGGTGACTATGCTGCACGACTCTCGACCGTTCGCGACGACGAGTTTGGTCGATTGGCAGAGTCGGTGAATGTCATGGCTCGCAAAGTTGAAGAGAGCTTCGAGGCTCTGGTCAGCGCGGATCGATTGCGACGAGATCTTGTGGCCAATATCGGGCATGATCT
>JBFIPX010000216.1:0-5492 GCA_041609895.1 Rhodothermales bacterium | reverse complement strand
TGGCCAAGATGCTGTCTGGTACGGGATACCGGTTCGAACGCCTCATGACCGGGGCGTTTTTGGCCGCTGCTGCCGTTGTGCTGCTGGCTGCCTGCGGCCAGGAGAATCGTGAAGCGGCACCAAGCCCGGATGCTGATTTGCACTCCCCCAAACTCGTCTCGAAGGCCGATTCGGTCGCGTATAAACTTGTCGCGGCCCACGGCGGCTTCGACGCGTGGCCGGCCGTTCGGTACCTCCGTTTTGATTTCGGATTTGAGACGCCGGACACCGTCGGTATCCGGGCGCGGCACCTGTGGGATCGGCAGACCGGCGACTGCCGCGTGGAATGGTTCGCCGGCCCCGACACGACATATACCGCGCTGCTCAACGTCAATACCCGGGACGGCGCGGTATTCGTCAACGGCATGCCGGCGGCGGCGGCGCGCGAAGCTCTTCTCGAAGCGGCGTACTCGCGCTTCGTGAACGACACGTATTGGCTGCTGGCACCGCTAAAGGTTTTTGACGACGGCGTTCGACGATCGATTGCCCCCGACTCGTCAACGTCGCATCAAGAGGTGCTTGCACTTTCATTTGAGGGCGTCGGGCTAACGCCGGGCGATCGCTACTGGCTGTCGCCGGACTCCAGCGGTCTCCTTCAAAGGTGGTCGTACGTTCTCGAAGGGTGGAAAGACCGACAGGCCTCCACCTACGAGTGGGTTGACTACCAATCTTTCGAGACCCCGGCAGGCGTTGTACGACTTGCCACGCGAAAAACACGTGTAGGTGGCTCCAACGCGATCACGACGGCCAATATCAGCCTGCCCGAATCCATCTCTCGACACGTCCTGGCGGACGTGTCCGTAACGATGGAGTAAGCTTGGCCGGCCGACACAAGACGACCACTTTCCGACAGGCTGGTTGTCGTGATTTCGCAAAGGCAGTTGTCTTCCGGAGGCAGCAACGGGCGACCGGCGCTCCCGCCGGCTCCGGTTACCCGCGTCTATTCGACCAGCAGGAATACCTGGTCAACTACATGAACGACCCCGTTCGACGCATCAACCGTGGCTAGAACTTTCGCGCCGTTGACATACGTGTCGCCGTCCTTCACTTCGACGTCCACGTAGTGGCCCGTAGCCTGATACAGCTTCATGCCGTCCTTCAGCAGGTTGCCCTTGTAGGTCCCGGGTGCGGCATGTGAGGTGACGATCTTTGCCAGCTTGGATTTGTTCGCCGGCTTCAGGAGCTCGTCGACCGTCCCCTCGGGCAGCTTGCCAAAAGCTTCGTTCGTAGGCGCGAAGACCGTTAGGGGCCCGGCGTTCACGAGAACATTCTCCAACTCGGCGGCCTGAACAGCTGCCACCAGCGTCGTATGGTCGTCGGAACCTGCTGCGATTTGCAGGATGTTCGGCTTCGAGGTTTCATCGACCACATACGCCTGGCCCTGCTTGGCCGCGGGGGCGGACGCGGTATCGGCCTGCTGGGTTGGGCCGCAAGAGGTGATGATCAAGGCTGGCGCTGCAAGAGCTAGCAGCGATAGTTTTGTTCTTAGCATGACAAAAAGCCGTAGGGGCCCGGTTGTTGGGTTTCAGGTACGTCATAATTAAGAAAACACCCGCATATCTCCCTCCCGTCAACCGTGAATCTTATATGAGAGTCGAAAGTCCGAATTTCGTTTTCTCTGCCTGCCCGTCTGGTCGCATTGCGGCTAGATCCCTGTGGGAGGATCGAGTCGGAATGGCTAGGGCTCCGGTCGCAGATGCGAGTGACGAACCGCGCTCGACCTTTGGAGTAGGCACTCACAGTTGACGATCATCACCTTTCGAGACATTGGACTATCGCTTCTTCATTGCCCGGCGCTACCTCGTCAGCAGGAAGCGCGTCACATTGATTTCGACGATCACCGCAATCTCAACGGTCGGCGTCGCGGTCGGTGTCGCGGCCTTGATCGTAGTGCTGTCGGTGATGAACGGATTCTTCGATTTCGTACGCGACCTATTGGTATCGGTTGATCCGCACGTCCGCATCGAATCTGCGGACGGCAGGGGCGTCGGAAATCCGGATTCACTGGCGGCGGTCGCGTTGGAAATCGAGGGAGTTATCGGGGCTTCCCCGTTTGTCCAGGGAAAGGCTCTCGTTTCAACCGGCAACCAGATGGACGCCGGAAAGGTGGTGTTGGTGCGCGGCGTGGACCCCGCAGTTTTCGAGTCGACTGAGAGTTTGGCTTCGGGGTTTGGATCGTTCGAGATGGATCGGCGGGGCGGCCTCCCCGGCGTCGTCATTGGAGGCGATCTCGCGCGGCGGTTTGGGCTGACGCCAGAGACTTCGGCGTTGGAAGCCAGCCGCATCGGACTACTCTCGGCGCAGTCGCTGGAGCGCAGCATCACCAACCCGTTCAGCAGTCTCTCTATTCCTCGCTTCGAGGTGCGTGGCGTGTTCGACCTTGAGTCGGTGAGCGACGAGAGTCGCGTCTACATAGCTATCGAGGAGGCGCAGCGGATTTTTAGGCTCGGACGCCAGGTGTCGGGCATCGAGCTTCGGATTCAGGATCTTGAGCAAGCCGGCGCCATCAAGTCGCGGCTGGCTGGCGCGCTTCCGTCGCAATACCGGGTCCGGACCTGGTACGACCTGCAGGAGTCGCTGTACGGCGTTATGAAGCTTGAGAAGTGGGCGGCCACCCTGATTCTTGCGCTCATCATCGTCGTCGCTGCCTTCAACATTGCTGCTTCCATAACAATGGTCGTGATCGAAAAGCGTCGCGACATCGGTGTGCTCCAGGCCATGGGCATGGCCAGGGCGGACATCGGCAGGATATTTCGAATCGAGGGCCTGCTAATTGGAGCCATCGGGACGGGCGTCGGGCTAGCTGTGGGGTTAGGCCTGGCCTACCTGCAAAAGCACTTCGAGCTGGTACCACTCGTGGGGGCCGACTCGTTCTTGCTCAGTGCCTACCCGGTCGCCGTCCGTTTCGTCGACGTCGCAGTCGTCTCGGTGATCGGGCTGATGCTTTGCGTTGCGGCGTCGCTGTATCCGGCCCGAAGGGCCGCAGCCATTGAGCCGGCCGAAGCGGTGCACATCGACGGCTAGCATATTTCCGTTTGGGACGTCGCCACGAAACACTGCGCATCGAGCAGTGCATGCCGCGGGACCCGTGGACGGTCGCGTCGTTCTTGTTTAGGGCGGAGCGGGGTTTTTCTGGGGAGCGATGACTTTCCCGCTCCGGCCAAGGCGGCAGCTGCGCGCGACCCGAACGAGGCCCTTGCTAGAGGGTGGACAGCGTTTGAAGTCGAGCGATTCTCGCTCGAGTCTATTGCAGAAGCTCACCAGGTGATCGAGCGAGGACGCACGTCGCGCCGAGTAGTCTTGGACCTGCGAATCTAGACTAATCTTCCTGGCGGTCTGCGAACGGTAACGCGGTCAGCTGTACAACGGCCCACTGGTCGCCTTGTCACTTTCGATGTAGTTTGGGGTGGAAAGGATGGTATGCCTATGACCCTCCCGCAGTTCGACAACCTGCACACACCCGATCGACCCGATAAGCCCCGATCGTCCGGGCTTACGTTGATGCTGGATAAAGGACTTTCTGCCCGGCAGGTAGAGGACGTCCTTGACGCATCGTCAGACTTCATCGACGTCGTGAAGCTGGGATGGGGAACGGCCGCAATCACCTCGCGACTCTCTGACAAACTCGACCTCTACCGATCGTACGGGATACCGGCTTACTTCGGTGGGACCATGTTCGAAGCGTACTACATCCGAGGCAAGATCGGCGAGTACGTCCGCGTGCTTGACGCGATGGAGATCGACTGTCTTGAGGTGTCGGACGGATCGATCGACATCCCTCATTCCGAAAAGCTGGAGTTGATTTCGAATCTGTCAACCGAACGAACCGTTCTAAGCGAGGTGGGCTCGAAGGATACGGAGCACATTATGCCACCGTACAAGTGGGTGGAGCAGATTCGCGCCGAGCTCGACGCCGGAAGCAAGTATGTAATCTGCGAGGCGCGCGAAAGCGGAACCGTTGGTCTTTACCGCCCGAATGGTGAGGTTCGCGAGGGGTTGGTTGACGAGATCGTAGACATGGTTGGGGCGGAGAGGGTCATCTTCGAGGCTCCGCGGAAGGGGCAGCAGGTGTGGTTCATTCGTCATCTCGGATCGAACGTGAATCTCGGAAACATCCTGCCGGAGGAGATCATTCCCCTGGAGACGCTGCGACTCGGGCTCCGGGGAGATACGCTACTGGATTTTCTCGGCCCGGCTCAGGACGAGGATGCCAGAAGCCTGCGGGCAGAGCAATCCGGGAACGGTACCGCGCGGGACTAGTCTGCCGGTCGACACTTCACCGATAATTCCAAGCACCGACCGGCGGTTCGGGCGTTGGTTGCTTTGCGACGGGGGCAGTGGGGTCGTATCTTTCTGTGCTATGGCCTTCCTCTTCGTCATTTGCGGAGAGTCGGCGTGCATTCAGCGGTGAGCAAGGAGGGCGACCGCTTCTTTTTTGAAGGAGAATCATGGCAAGAAAAGACGACATTACCGGCAGGGGCCCGCGAACGGGATTCCACGTATCGCATGCTCACAACAAGGCGAAGCGCAGGTTCGAGCTGAATCTTCAGAAGAAGCGATTCTATGTGCCGGAAGAAGACCGCTGGGTGACACTGCGGGTGTCCGCGAAGACGCTGAAGACCATCAACAAGAAGGGCATCAAGGCGGTACTGGACGAGGCGCGAAAGAACGGCGTCAAAGTGTAACTTTCTGTCAGTGACAGACCCATTCATTCGATACGATGGCCAAGAGTAAGGATCAGAGAATTCAGGTCATTCTGGAGTGTACTGAAGCGCCCGGAACGTCGAGGTACTCGACGACCAAAAACCGGCGTAACACGCAGGGCAGAATGGAATTGAAGAAGTACAACCCGGTCCTGCGAAAGCACACCCTTCATCGCGAGATCAAGTAAGTCGCGACCTGAGTCGTTCGGCGGGAGACTTTGAAATGGCAAAAAAGCAGACATTTGGTGACAAGGTTCGGAAGAACCGCACCGAGGCCAAGAAGATGGCGAAGATCGTCGTGGCCACGAAGAAAGAAAATGGTCACTACAGTTTTCAGCAGCGGATCGTCGATGCGGACCGGGTGAAGGAAGAGATCAAGGCTGCACGGTCCTGACGGACGTGAGTAAGCGGCGTTCAACGCCGGCTCGGGGTGTGGCGCAGCCCGGTTAGCGCGTCTGCTTTGGGAGCAGAAGGCCGCAGGTTCGAATCCTGCCACCCCGACAAGGACCTGCGATTTAGCTACTCAGGCGCCAGTAGCTCAGTTGGATAGAGCAACGGACTTCTAATCCGTAGGTCGCAGGTTCGAATCCTGCCTGGCGTACGAAAAGGGACGTGACGTTGGGAATAGGAAGTCATAACTTGAAATAGGGTCGACCCAACTCGGTTGGCCCGATCAGGTGACGTGGCCGAGTGGTTAGGCAAAGGTCTGCAAAACCTTGTACGGCGGTTCGATTCCGCCCGTCACCTCAG
>JBFIPX010000215.1:0-5505 GCA_041609895.1 Rhodothermales bacterium | reverse complement strand
GCGCGCTTTGGCCGTGGATTACTGTGAATCGCGAACTGCTCCTCCCACGGCCCGAAGAACCCGTCGGACTTCCGATCAGCCTCATGCTTGGTGGAGCGATCCTCGTGCTGGGCCTGTACCACTTCGCTGGAGGGCGGCGCTAAGGCTCAATCCTCACATTGTACCAAGCGCTTACTCGCGCGCCAGCCTCAAAGCACGACCACAGCCCTTGCCGCAACCGCGCCATCCTCGTTGGAAAGGCGAAGCATCACCGGACCCGACGCGATACCAGACAGATCGATTTTCAACCCCTCGACTAAGTCGTTCGTGGCGTCCGGCACGAAGGATCTCAGCGCCCTGCCTACAACGTCAATGATGTCGATTCGATATCGTGCCGTCGGGCGCAGCCCCTTCACTGCCACAGTGACAAAACCTGTCGCAGGAATTGGGTACGCCTCAAGTTGCGGAGGCTGACCCGGGACCGGACGCGTTCTACCGATTCCTGTCGCGACTACGTCGTTGCGGTAGTAAAGAAGTCCGCCGGAAGGCGTCCCGACGAATAGATCTGCGTCGGTGTCTCCATCAATGTCAGCGAAGGCCGGCGAAACGGTACCGATCAGGCCTACCTGTATAGCCTCGGACTGCACAAAAACCGGCCGGGAGGAATCTCCATCATTGCGATAGTAGGAGACCTCGCCACGATTTGATCCGACGAAGAGGTCGAGATCCCCGTCCCGGTCGTAGTCTACGAGCCGCGGCCGACTCTTCTGTCCCACATCAATGCCGGCGAACTCCTCTGTCTCGAGGACGAGGATCGGGCTGGCCGAGGTGCCTTCATTGCGGAAGAAGTTCAGCAGACCGCTCGATTCACCGACGACCACGTCGAGATCTCCATCACCGTCGAGGTCGCCGACAGCAGGAACGCTGTCCGAACCAACGTCCGTGGCGAGGAAGTTGTCGCTTTCGAGTTGCCAGACAGGGTTGCCGGGAGTACCGACGTTAAGATAGAGAGTCACCTCACCGTCAAAACGGCCCAATGCAACATCGCTATCGCCGTCACCGTCGATGTCGACCGGCGACGGTGTTGGAGAGAAACCGCCGTCAAATCCCAAGAAGTCTGCATCCTCCAATCGCAAGACAGGAGCCGTGGGCGTACCCGTATTGCGAAAGAAGGTGACCGAACCCCTCGATGGATCAACCGGATCGATGACGTTTCCGACCAGCAGGTCAAGATCTCCGTCGGCGTCGAGGTCCGCGAGCGCAGGCGCAGCCTCGGATCCCACGTCGATCGTTGGGACATAACGTCGGCTCACGAGATCGAACCCAATCGGCGTCGCCTCCAGGAAATAGAAATTCTCGATCGATGTAGTCGCAGGAAGAAACGCTCCGCCCATGACGCCGACGAACAGATCAACGTCCGAATCATCATCGATGTCGACGGCTCTAGGCACGTTCAGACCGGACGTGTCAAGCACGCGCCCTCCGGCACTCAAGTACGAGTCGGTCGCTCTAATCATGGACGGGTTGGTGCACGTGCCGTCGTTTCGGAAAAGGATGACGTTCGGCTCGAAGAAGTCTCCCCACAGCAGATCCGGATCCGAATCGCTGTCCACATCAGCGAAGGCTATCGCGCTGGCTCCGTGTTGCACCCCCGGAATCGACGTCGTCTTTCCGCTGCCACCGATTACCTCGATGTCCTGATACCGGTCGTCAACCAGATCGAACTGCGGCGGCTCGCCGGGCGGCGCGACCAGTTCGTAGTGTGAGATCGTGCCCGCGGGTACTCCGATCATAAGATCAATGCGGCCATCGCAGTCGACGTCAGTCACGAAGGGTATCGACGGCGGTTCGGCCAATAGCGGTGTCCCATCACTACTTCTCAGCGTGTCGGACCAAACAACAAAGTCCGCTGCGCTGGAGGTGCCCACATTCCGATATGCCCGAATTAACCCAAAGGATAGGCCGCTCAACAAGTCCGGATCCCCATCGCTGTCCAAGTCCTCGAAGAAGAACCAGCCGCCCACATCGATATCCCGGTAGCGAAGGGTGCGTAACGCGAAATTCGGATCGGAGGAGGTACCCGTGTTCTCAAAAAACATCACACTTCCGCTGATCTCCTGCACAAAAAGGTCGAGGTCGTCATCGCCATCAATGTCGACGAACTGCGGACGCGGGACGTCGAATCCTCCCAGAAACGGAGCGTCGATAACCTCTCCGTCTACAACGGGAAAAGGTTCGGCGATCTGGACGAGATCATGCGGCTGTGCCAACGCGGTGCTGGTACAAATTCCCAGCAGAGCCATACCGACCATGCCCGCCACGAACGCACCCCTCCACGCGTCGAGCCGGCGAAGCTGCACGCCTTCGGCCACGAACGACCCTCGATACCTGCGCCTAGCGCGCCCGTCCATTGATACCGGCAGCAAACCGACCGACCTCCAACACTTTCACGATCTCGCGTGCATCAATGTCGATAACTGCAACCGTTCCAACGTCGAGGTTATCGCCAAAGTCGTGACGTGGCACGTAAGACCCCGCTGCATTTCTATTTGACACGTATAGCGTGCCGCCATTGGGCGATACGAAGGATCCGTGTGGCTGCGCCAATCCATTGCCAGTGACGATGGCCTCAACGCGCCTTGCGTCAACCGACACGAAGGACACGGTGTTGGCGTCCTGGTTGCCAACAAGCAAAAATTCGCCATCAATCGAGAAGGAAGGATGCCATGGTGCTTCGTTCGTCCCCGTGGACCAGATCTCCTGCGGTTGGGCGGGGTCTGCCAAATCGAAGAAGATAATCCTCGACGTCAGCTGTGCCGAGGAGGCCATGGTCTGACCATCCGGTGAAACAGCGTGCTGCACGAATGCGTGAAGCGGGCCGCTAACCGGAGCAAACGATACGTCGGCATCGCTCGCCCTGATTGAGATGATTTGGTTCGCTCCCAGCGACGCCGAATAGACGTAGCTGCCGGCAGCGCCCACGGCAAGCGCGTGCGGCCTCTCAAACACCACCGAGATCTCGTCGCCGGTCATGTCGTTGCGGTCGACGCGACCAATCGAAGTCGGAGGATTCGGCGCTGAGAGCGACCTTCCAACGTAGAGCCATTCACTATCTGGATCGAGCGCCAGCATGCCAGGTGTCTCAAAACTGAACTGACCCACCAGACTGTTGTCGCGGCCGAACTTCGCCACTGTGTTGTCGCCGATCAGCGACACGTACCATGCCGACCCGTCGGGCTCCACAGCTACGTGATGCGGCTTGGCTGAACCGGAGAACCCGTGATCTTGCAGATCGACAATGCGCGCTACGACGTTGGCGTCCATGTCGACTATGCTGACGGTTGCGTCGACCTGGTTGCAGACATAAAGCGGGTTGCCAACTCCTTCGAACGGTACCGAGCCGCCATCGGATCTCGCTCCCTGATCGATCCACGAACGAATGATCCGAAGTTCATCTGAGGATAGCGTGTCGGCGCCAGCCTCCGCAGGATGAGCCGGTCCCGACCGGTCTTCCGCCAGACGTACGAGGAGGCTTCGGTCAGCGTCGAAAGGAATAACCGCTTCACCGAAGAGCGACCCGCGAAGCAGCAGTTCCCACGTATCCAAAGACAGGCCCGCCGCGGGCATCGGGCGTACGGCCGCGGCATGACACGAAGTACATTTGGACTCGAAAATCGGCTGTACATCGCCCGAGAATGTCAACTCGCCGCCGGGGCCGTCTGGCTCCTCGAGGTTTGAAGACAGTTCACATGCTGAGGTGGTCAGGGCAGCCACGAAAACTATCGCCAGGCGCCGCAAGGTGGGGTGCATAGTTGTTCTGTTTGTGATCAGCCAGGCGATGACCGCGCACTACTTTAGCCGGCCACGGCAATCAGCCTATTTAAGAAGCCATCGCGGCCGCGGACCTGCACGATATACCTGCCGGCCGCGAGCCCTGCCGTGTCGAGCCGCACGGTCCTGGTTGAACCGGCGGAAAGGGGTCCGGTACGAATCCGATTCACCTCACGGCCGAGAACATCGAAAACTAGAACGTCGACCTCGGATGCTGAATCGGTCTCTATTCGCACGTAACCAACGTCGGTGGCTGGATTAGGGAATACGGCAACGTTAAGGCCCGAAGAAGGCTGTTCCGTGTCGATTCCAATCGATTTGTTGAACGGCGGGCGCAGAATGAAAAAGCCATCCTGTATCGAGGAAACGAGCACGTTGCCGCTCTCAAAGAATGGATACACCGACCAGGCACCGGTTGTCCCCGGGAGATCACTGGCCGGGAACGTATCAAAGAACGCTACCTCGCGTGGATTATTGATATCCGTAAAGTCTACTACCTGTAGACCCGCTCTGTAGTTTGCCATGTAGGCCCAGTGGTTGACCACGTAGAGGTTATGGTCCGAGGCCGTAGTAGGGCCTTCATACGTTCCAAAGACCACGGGCGCGTCAAGATCCGTGAGGTCCCAGATGTAAGTGGTTGTCCTCGCGACGACGCCCCTGGACTCGTCTAGTTCGTCATTCTGCAGGAAGTATCGATGGTCGTCCGTGAACCAACCTTGATGGATATAAGCGGATGTAGGGTACGTGCCACTGGAAATAATTCGCGGAGACAACTTGTCGGTCACGTCCGCAATGCTGATGAAGTTTTCGTTGGCTCCGACACAAATCTCTTTCCCACTGTGATCCCCGTCCGGTCCACGGTATATCACGCACTGGGCGTCGTGCGTGTATCCGGTGCCGGCCCTACCGGTACCGCTATGAGCAAAGCACCCGGCAAGAGCGGGCTCTTTCGGCAAACGCACGTCAATCATATGTAGCCCGGGGCCGCAAAGAAAGTCTCCTCCTCGAGACCCGACGGCGTAGGCGTAACCGGTCTCTTGGTTGATCGCGATGTTGTGTGCGCTGCCGATGCCAGTATAGACGGCGTCCGGCTCGAAGATCGTCGGTCGCGTCGTAACCCCGCGAAGCCGCGTCAGGTCGAAGACCTGTACGCCGTGCCCACTTGCTTCTGATACTACAAAGGCGTGGTTTGCATACTCCTTGATGTCCCGCCACGGCGACTCCGAGGATTGTGTTGGCAGAAGGCCGATGTATTCTGGCTGCTCGGGAATGGTCACGTCTACGAACGCAGTTCCATTACTCAGGCCGATAAGTCCGTACTCGCGACCGGACAGTGGGTCGGTCCATCCCCACAGGTCGTTTACACTTGCGGCCCCTCCCCCAATAGCAGAACGAGGTACGAACGAAAGGAGATCGACGCCGGAACACGCAAAGCCGTCGGCCTGCCCGCCCACACAGATTCCGGTACGATAGGCAACCTCTTCAACCGTCTGCGCGATCGCAATTCTGTGCGATTGAGTCAGAAGTAGCACGCAAGCCAGAGCGGCAAAGCGGGTTATTGAGTCGCGGTTGAAATGCATGGCAAGAGACGGTAATCGATCGATATACACGCCGTGGCTAAGAACGTTCTGATTTCAAGCCTTGACCGTTCTAACTATCAATCGGAGATCTGGAAAGCTGCAATGCGCCGGGTGG
>JBFIPX010000214.1:0-5515 GCA_041609895.1 Rhodothermales bacterium | reverse complement strand
GGATCTGCCGCATCGCCTTTTCAAAGCGCTGCAGGTTATTTGTGATGGCGGCTTGGCTATAGACATAGCAAGGAGTATGGACTTGCCGGTTCGGGGGACCTCGAGCTGGTATCGGTCCGGTCGACCGACGTGTCACATCACGTCCTCTTCCGGCAGTACGTAGCGGGCCTACCGGTATACCAGCGATTCCTGAAAGTAAACCTGGACGCCGACTTGCAGCCGACCATGTCGGTCAATGGCGTCGCGCCGGGTCTCGGTAGCCGTGACGTTCCGCAAGCAACCGTTTCGTCTTCGCTGGCGATGGACGTCGTTCGCAGTGTGGTCGTGAAGGGCGATGTGAAAATGTCCGAGCCGGAACTGATGCTCTACCCGGCTGACTCTCCTTTTCCGGTTTGGCGCATCGTGGCGTGGCCAACAGCTGTGCCTGGCGAGTGGGAGGTCCTCATCGACGCGACGACCACCAAGGTAATCCAGATCCTCGATCGTGCATCACACAGGATTCGGTTGAAGCCGGACGCCAACCTGTCAGACCGGACGGTGTCGGCGTCCGTCCCTTACGAGGTCATCGCGAAAGTCGACGGTAGCGGGTTCGCGTTCGACCCCGACCCGCTGACGACGTCCGGATCGCCATACACACCTCCGTACACGGACAGTGGCGATGCACCTATAGCGGAGCTCGAGGCGGAGCGGATCCTCGTTGATCTCCCCGGTATTTCGTTGGACAACGAAGGGCTGTACCGGCTGGATGGCCCCTACGTGCGGATCGTCGGCGGAGGCTCGATTTCATTTGAGCCTCCGGGCGAGACCTCGCCGACGGGTTTCACGTATTCGCGGTCTGAGCCGGGCTTCGAGGCCGTATGCGCTTACTACCACCTTGACAAGAGCCAGCGCTACGTGCAGTCACTGGGCTTTACAGACCTGCAGAATGCGCCGATCCGCGTTAACCCGCGATCAAGCGCCGTCGACAATTCGTTCTACACGCCCGGCCAGAACTTTCTAGAGTTTGGGACTGGCGGCGTGGACGACGCCGAGGATGCGGGCGTCATGTGGCACGAGTATGCGCACGCCCTCCTGGAAGCGGGCTCACCAGGGCTGAGCATCGATGGCGAGGGACAAGCTTTTCACGAAGGTTGGTCCGACTACTGGGCCGGTTCGTACATGCGTTTTCTCGCTGAGTCAGAGACCGGCAAACGAACGGACTGGGAGAATGTGTTTAGATGGGACTCGGGTGACGGCCAAATTTGGCCCGGAAGATCGCTTACCCGCTCCGGGGTGTATCCGGACAATACAACCTGTGAGGATCCGAACGATGCGAACGGTGACGGGTGTGTGATTCATTCTGACGGTTTGCTATGGGCGACGACGCTCATGGAGATCTATACGGATGTCGGCAAGACGGTGATGGATCGGTTGGCCTTGCAGTCTCATGCCTACCTTGCTCCCCCACTGACGTTCGTCGATGCCGCAGAGGCCATCGTCCAGGCTGATCGCGACCTCTACGGCGGCACCCACACGTCCGCCATTATTCAGCGGCTCTCCGATCGCGGATACATCGATGCTTCCAGTTTTGGACCGATCGTTTCGCACCAGCCGCTACGGTCGACGGAGGATGTTGGCCAGTCAGTGAATGTAGTAGCACAGGTCGTTGCTTCCAGTGCGAGTGTGCAAAGCGTCGTCGTCCGGCACCGGGTGCGTGGGGAGGGAACGTTCGACACCCTCGTACTGACAAACTCGGAGGCGGACGAATACACCGGTGAGCTGAGCCTGCCACTGTTGCCGTCGACCATCGAATACTATGTGGAGGCCGTCGACGAGAACGCGATTCAGTCCCGACTTCCGGCCAACGCACCTACAACCGTGTTCGAGTTCGACGTCGGCCCGGACACCGAGGCGCCGACCATTTCCCATATTCCAATTTCTTCGGCGTCCAACGCGCTTTGGCCGGTTCCGGTAGTGACGACAGTCGACGATAATCTGGGGGTCGACTCCGTTTGGGTCAATTTTGCGATCGAAGACAAGGATGGTCTGACGTACCAGAGCGGTTCCTTCGGGCTGGTTCTCGTCGGTAACGAGTTTCGGGCCTCGTTTCCGGTTGCAGTCGCTGAGCTGCGCGTTGGGTCTACCGTTCGCTACAGTATTACCGCTCAGGACGCAGCCATTGCCCGGAACACCGCCGACGCTCCATCATCGGGCATGTACAGCTTCCCGATCGTCTTTTCGGGACTGTTGGCCTCGTTCGATTTCGAGTTTGGGGGTGGTGATCTCGAAGGAACCGGTGCTTGGCAGACCGGATCTCCCGTGTCCGTGCTTCAGGTCGCCCACTCCGGCGCCCGCCTCTGGGGTACGAATCTGACCGGATCATATCCAGACTTTGCGCAGCAGTCGTCGTTGACGCTTCCGGAATTCAACCTCGAAGGGCTGGTTTCTGCGTATCTCGTATTCTGGCACTGGTATGACTTCGAGTACAGGGGAACCGCAGGCCCTGGAGTGCCGGTTGACGGGTCGATCTGGGATGGTGGCAACATCAAGATATCGACAGACGATGGTGCCTCGTGGTCCATCCTCGAACCGGATGGCGGCTACTCGGGGGTCATAGCGGCGTCAGCTACAAACCCGTTGTCGGGTGAGCCGTCCTTTGGTGGCTACAGCTTCGGATGGCGCCGCGAGATCGTACCCCTGCCGACGGTAAACGGCCTGCAGATTAGGTTTGACTTCGGAACGGACGAAAGCAACCTCGAGGAGACCATTGGGTTTGCGGGATGGTACATCGATGACGTGACGCTGGTTACCGAACTTCCACTGGATGAGTCGGCCCCCGTCGCCGTCAGTCTCCCGCCGGCCGTCACGCTTCGTGCCGTGGGGCAGAGCCTTCCAACCGTGGAGGCCGTATTGTCCGACGATACCGGTATTGCGTCCGCATACATCGATTATGTAGTGACGGGGTCGAGCCCGGAGTCCGGCGCGCTTCCGCTCGCAATGGCGCTCAACGATCTTAATACGTTCACGGGCGCGCTGCCGGCTGGTATACAGTTCCAGGCAGGCGACCGCTTTGAGTACAGGCTGATCGCCACGGATTTCGACGGCAATCAGATTGCAGCACCTCCGAACGGCGAGCCTGCCCTTGCCATCGAGTTTCGATCGTTGGCAGGTACGAACGTCCTGCGCGATGTCGTGGCTACCGGCCAGTGGGTTCGGGATGGAAGTTCGTGGACGACCATCGCGGGAGACGAGTCGGGCGAGCCGGTTTCCAGCCTCGTGCTGCCGCCAGTCACTCTTGCACACGAAGTGGCGGATGTGTGGTTGCAGCTTGAGCACAGCTACGCGCTCGGTGAAGGTCTTGGAGGCAACGTGAGCTTCAGCGTGGATGACGGGCGGACGTGGAGCCTCCTTGAGCCGGAATCCGGATATCCAGGTCGTCTCTCGGGAGCCCATCCCATGAACGGGCAAGATGTGTTCTCCGGATCGAGCGAAGGACCGGCCAGCTCGCTGTTTGACCTGACCGACCACGCTGGCAAGCTGCTCCACCTTCGATTCGACTTCGGATCGACAAGGGAATGGCAGGCTGTTGAAAGATGGGTAATCAGCGACGCGTTCGTTTTCGCCTCGTCGACGAAACCGGAGATCGAAATACCCGACGAACTTGCACTCAGTTCGAACTTCCCGGACCCGTTCTCATCTACGACCACGATCCGGTTTACCGTCCCTGAAGCGATGCACGTCCGCATCGATGTCCTGAATACGCTGGGCCAACTCGTGGCGCTCCTCGCTAACGGTGTGCACGAGAAGGGTACGCACACAGCGACTTTCGACGGTAGTCATTTGGCCAGCGGACTGTATCTGGTGGTGATGGACGCTGGCGATCAGCGCATTTCTGAGCGAATGATTATCGTGCGATAGCTCGCCTCGCAAACGATCTTGCGCGCGATGAATTGTCTATCGCGGTGAATATTCGCCGAACGTAAAACAGAGTTACGTACTCTGACGTTTAGGTGGTTTTCAGCGCATTATCGATATCAGGACGACCCAATGGATCACAAGGAAGGAGCCTACAAGGTTCGCGACCTCTCGCTGGCCGACTCCGGCCGCAGAAAAATTGAGTGGGCCGAAAGCCGAATGCCGGTGCTGGCCCAGCTACGCGACGAGTATCGCGAGAGCAAGCCCTTCAAAGGCTACAAGATCGCCGGCTGCCTGCATGTGACGAAAGAGACCGCGGTTCTCGTCGAGACGTTTCAGGATTGCGGTGCCGAAGTAGCATGGAGTGGCTGTAATCCGCTGAGCACCAACGATGAGGTCGCGGCCGCGCTGGCACAAAACGGCATCGAGATCTATGCGTGGTATGGCCAAACGGTGGAGGAATTCTATTGGAGTATCGAGCGCACCATCGACAAGCCGCCACACCTGACCCTGGACGACGGCGCCGACCTGATCTTCACGGTTCACAAGGATCATCCGCATCTGTCAGAGCACATCATCGGTGGCAGCGAGGAGACCACCACGGGCGTGCACCGGCTTCGGGCTATGGCCGACGACGGGAAACTCCTCTATCCGGTTTTTGCGGTCAATGACGCGGAGACGAAGTGGGACTTTGACAACGTCTACGGCACGGGCCAGAGTACCATTGATGGTATCCTGAGAGCGACGTCCGTTCTGATCGCCGGCAAGAACTTCGTCGTGGCGGGCTACGGTCATTGCGGACGAGGTGTTGCGATGAGGGCCAAGGGATTTGGCGCCAACGTTATCGTCACCGAAGTGAAACCTACTGCGGCGCTCAAGGCCACGCTCGAGGGATTTCGGGTCATGCCCATGGACGAAGCGGCGGAGATCGGTGACATCTTTGTGACGGCGACCGGAATGAAGGACGTCATCACGGGCCGTCACTTCGTCAAGATGCGCGACGGTGCTGTGGTCTCAAACACGGGTCACTATGACGTCGAACTCAATCTCAAGGAGCTTGCTGAAATCTCGTCGGACGTGCGACAGATTCGCGACAACAATCGCGAGTACACGTTGGATAATGGCAAGAAGATTTTCGTCCTGGCAGAAGGCCGGCTGGTGAATCTTGCGGCCGCCGAAGGTCATCCGTCTGAGGTGATGGACATGAGTTTCGCCAACCAGTTCATGGCGCACCTCAAGCTGGTTCAGATGCATGAAGCGGGCGAATCGCTTGAGCCACGAGTGATAGACCTTCCTGCCAAGCTTGACCAGGAAATTGCCGCGATTAAGTTGGCGACGATGGGTACCAGCATCGATCAGTTGACAGACGAGCAGGCGGCATACGCGACGGACTACTCAGCTGGGACGTAGTCGCGGCGAACAAGCGCTTGCGTCTTCACGGCCGAATATGAAAGGAGGCCGCCTCTCGTAATGAGGGGCGGCCTCTCGTTTTCCTACTGTTCCGCTCCTGCGATCAATCATGGCCATCAGGGCATTCGTTAGTGCCCGGCGACTGGACTTGCTAGACGAAGCGATAGTGGTAACCAGGCAAGAAAGGCCGCCGCAATTGTTACGGGGCGGC
>JBFIPX010000213.1:0-5573 GCA_041609895.1 Rhodothermales bacterium | reverse complement strand
GAGTCGTCGGACTCGTCGAGGGGATCGCTGCACTGCTCTCGACTGAGCAGGAAGAGTCGCCTCAGTGATTCTGAAGAAGTCACTTGTTAACCAGGAATAAACCAGGCCGGGAAGGCGTGACGGATAATAACTACAAAGACGAAGGTGTAAATGGCGTGCCCGAGAGCCGTCCAGACACTTACGACCAGGCGATGGATGGGCGCTCTGAGACTGGCGCGGACAGGTCTGCAAAACCGGCCGCTCAAAGCGGTAGCGTCCAAGGGACCGATGTGAGCGAAGCTTCCTCTAACGCCGCCGCTGATGAGCAGCTGTCGACAGAGGAGGAGCTTCGTACGCTGCGCGATCGGCTTCTCCGGCAGGCAGCCGAGTTTCAGAACTTCAGGCGCAGGGTTGAGCAGGAGCGCAAGCAAGACGTCAAATTTGGGCAGAGCATCGTGCTGCAGGAGCTTCTAGACGTATTCGACGACCTGCGCCGATCTGTCGAGGCGGCGGCCGACGCCGGTGAGGAGGCCGACGATCCGGACAGCTCGCACTACAACAGTCTTCGTGAGGGCGTGGATCTGGTATACCGCAAGTTCTCCGAGATACTTCAGCGATTCGGCGTCGAACCGATTGATGCAGTAGGCACGCCTTTCGACGAGCAAGAACACGAGGCCATGATGCAGCAGCCGGCGCCGGAGGGGACGGAGCCTGGGACGGTCCTTGCCGAAATACAGAAGGGATACAGGATGGGAGAACGCGTGCTCCGGCATAGCAAGGTCGTCGTCGCATCCGACGGCCTCAATTGATCATGGCCATGCGCGACTACTATGAGATTCTTGGCGTTGCCCGCGACGCGAGCGATAAGGAACTGAAGAGTGCCTATCGCAAGCTGGCCCTCAAGTATCATCCTGATCGGAATCCAGGTGACAAGGAGGCAGAGACTGCCTTCAAAGAGGCGGCTGAGGCGTACGAGGTCTTGTCGAGTCCTGACAAGAGGCAGCGCTACGATCGGTTTGGGCATGCCGGTGTTCGTGGTAACGGGGCGTCGGGTGGCGCGGGCTTTCAGGACATCAACGACATCTTCAGCGCGTTCTCAGACATTTTCGGCGGCGGCGGCAGCATCTTCGACGAAGTCTTCGGAGGTCGACGCGCGTCGAGGCCGCGCGGAACCGGCCGGCCCGGTTCCGACCTCCGGATAAAGCTCCGGCTTACGCTGGAAGAAATTGCGGAGGGAACCGAAAAGAAGATCAAGGTGCGAAAGTACGTGTCGTGCGACTCCTGCTCGGGCAGTGGCGCGAAGGCGGGGTCGGATGCCTCGACCGCATGCACTACGTGCGGTGGAGCAGGTGAGGTGCGCCAGGTTACAAGGTCCGTGTTTGGTCAGTTTGTTAACGTTCAGACCTGTCCGACGTGTCACGGAGAGGGTCGCGTTATAAAGGACAAGTGCGACGAATGCTCCGGTGAAGGACGTCGTAAGGGTGAGGAGACGATTACCGTAACTGTACCGCCGGGTGTTTTGGAAGGTCACTATCTGACATTGCGGTCGGCGGGTAATTCGGGTGTGCGCGGCGGACCATCAGGTGATTTGCGGGTCGAGATCGAGGAGGAGCCGCACACCGACTTTGTGCGTGAGGGTCTCGACATATACCATGATCTATATATCTCCTTTCCGGAGGCGGCCCTCGGTACAGAGGCTGAGGTCCCGACCCTGAAGGGTCGTGCAAGACTGCAGATCGATCCGGGCATCCAGTCGGGCAAGCTGCTCCGCATGAGAGAGCGTGGTCTTCCGGATCTGAATAGCGGCCGCCGTGGTGACCAGATGGTACGCGTCCACGTCTGGACGCCCACGAAGCTCTCAAGCGAAGAGACTCGAATAGTCGAGAAGCTCAAGAAGTCGGAGTCATTCCAGCCGGCACCCGAGAGCCTCGACGAAAGGAAGTCGTTCTTCAGCAAAGTGAAGGATGTCTTCTCGTGATGTGCCTGATAACAGTGCTCGCCTGATTGCCGGACCTAGACCCTGTATCGAATGAATAGCGTATCAGGAAGCGAACTGCGCCACGCCATGCGCCGACTGCCCTCACCCGTAACGGTGGTGACTTCAGCGCTTGCGGGCGAGATGCGTGGAATTACGATCGGCTCCTTCACCAGCGTGTCGCTGGACCCGGCGCTGGTGTCGTTCAATCTGTCGATCGATACTCCGATGCTGCCGATGATCCGGCAGGCTTCACGATTCGTCGTGCACTTTCTGAAGAAGGACCAAGCTCATCTCTCCGAAACGTTTGCAATCCCGAACGTGAGTGGCGAAGAGCAATTTGCGGACGTGCTCGTACATCGGAGTCCGGACGGTCTACCCATTCTCGAGGGAGTCCTGGCTCGCATGCACTGCGACGTTCACGCGCTGCATCCTTCAGGCGATCACGTACTCGTCATCGGCCGGGTGTTGGAAATTGAAGAACTGGATCCCGGCGATCCGCTCGTGTACTTCAACCGAGGCTATCATTCGGTCGGAGATGTCGTCGAACTTGATGTAGGCTCCGATTCAAGTCCGGCATCTACCGGCACCTCGTAGGCGCCGATTCCGAACAAGGCAAGATCGTATCGACACGGGTCGTAAGCGTCCAGCATTCGGCAGAATTGCGTCAGTTCTATTGCCGCCCGCCAATCATTGCCGGCCCGGCCAAGCATGCCGAGCCTTCTTGCCTGCCTACCGCTATGTACGTCGAGCGGAAGCACAAGCTGATCTGTTCTGAAGCTGTCCCATATTCCGAGATCGAAAGGTCCCCGCCGAACCATCCACCGCAAATACATGTTGAGTCGCTTGCAGGCGCTACCGGTACCCGGACGAGCGAGGTGCTTATTAAGCCGCGTTGGGGTGCCGGGAACGGCTGAGACGGCCGATCGCGAAAATCCTTCTATCGCGCACTCGACCGTGTCGTCATCACCGTGCAGATGTTGACGGAATAGCCTTTCCATCGAACCGGCCTGCCGCAAAAGTACGCTCAGGTTGTGAGTCAGCCATACGGCGTCCTCGGATCGAAATGTTCGGTGTTTGAAGCCCGACAGGGTGTTGGCGTCACGAACAGGATCGAAGTCAATGACGAACTGAAACGGCCGATACGACATGCGCTCGCAAAGGTCTTCCATCTTGTCGAGCACGGTTTGTCTGCGTCCCCAGGCGAGAAGAGCGGCGAAAAGTCCGATGGTCTCTTGGTCGCGTGGGTCGTCGAAGCCATGAGGGATAGCAATCGGATCCGGTGGGATGTAGTCCGGATGTTCGAAACGATCGACGAGCTCGTCCAGAAATGTCTTGAGTTCCCGGTCCGGATTCATGAGGCCTTTCCGGTTGAGTAGAGGAGAGACAGTGCTCTCTTTAGATCGACGTTGCCACCCGAAATCACGGCTCCGACCTGTTTACCCGCCACCTCCACTTTACCTGACAAGATCGCTGCCGTTGCGAGTGCACCGGTTGGCTCGACCACGATCTTCATGCGCTCCCAGAGAAATCTCATCGCGTCGACAATCTCCTGCTCGGAAACGGTCACCATCTCATCTACGTGTCGCAGGACGAGAGGGAATGTCACTGATCCCAGAGACGGTGTCCTCGCGCCGTCGGCGATGGTTACGGGATCCCGAATCGTCACGAGTTCGCCACTGTAGAAGGAGCGTGTTGCGTCGTCCGCTGCTTCCGGTTCAACTCCGATCACTCGGGTGTTGGGGCTTTTTGATTTGACCGCGATCGCGCATCCGGAGAGGAGTCCACCGCCGCCGCAGCAAACGATAAGATCGTCGAGACCAGGAAATGCTGATATCAGTTCGAGCCCGACGGTTCCCTGACCGGCCACGATGTCCGGGTGGTCGTACGGCGGGATAATGGGCAGCGACCTCTCTTTTGCCACCGCCGCGGCCAGCTCCTCACGAGTGATTTCGTCTCGTGAGTATTCAATAATCTCGGCCCCATAATCCAGGGTCGCCTCCGCCTTTACCCGAGGGGCGTCGGACGGCATGATGACCGTAACGGGAACGTCGAGCAGCCTGCCCGCCAGCGCCAGGGCTTGGGCATGGTTTCCTGATGAGTAGGTGAGTACTCCGGCTGCGCCCTTTTCCATCGACATTTTTGCGAGCGTGTTGTACGCGCCGCGAAACTTGAACGAGCCTGTGCGCTGGAAATTCTCGCATTTCAACACGACGCCGGCTTTCGTAATGCCATCCATGGTGGCCGATGTCATAACCGGCGTAACCGAAGCTATGTTCGAGAGTCGCTCCGCCGCCGACAGAATATCATCCAGCGTGACTTCAGCCATTTTGCCGAAAGGGAGTGATGATGACGGGATCGTATGACGTTTTCGCCGTTGAGCGCGGACGTCACGGTTGCTTGCGTCTACGAAAACGGCGGCTCGACATTTGTCCAGCCGCCGTTGTCAATCCTGCTGGTATCGGAATTTACCCTTCCGACTCGTCCGTGGTTGCAGCCTCTTCGATCTCCTCGTAAGGGTCCTCTCGTTCGATGATAACTTTTACATCGCTCACGAGTGCTGCGAAAGCGCCGACGGCCGCGAGGACGGGCGCGAAGAGGATCGCAGCGGTGACGCCACCGACGCCCACCGCGAGCGGCAACTCCATGACCGTCTTCTGATCCTTCTTGATGATGATCCGGCGGGCGTTTCCCTCTTCGATGATCTCCTTGACCTTGTCGACAAGTTCGTTGCCCTTCACCTTGATCTCCTCAAAGGAGATGCGGCCTTTTTCTGCTTCTGACATTTCTCGTTTCAGACAATTTGTTTCGGTGATTTCGGCCGCGCCGTTCATATGTGGGCGGCTGATATGCTGTACGGAGCTTGGCGAATCGGGTTTCTCCCTTCTGCAAAGGTTCTAGAGCCGGTTTTCGGCACGATAACTGGGTATCCGTCTTGGCGATGTGAGAGCCGCCTCAGGGCCGGTTTCAGCGTGGTTTTAGAGAAAGATTTTCGCGTTAGCGGAAGAAGTTTCCGCCTCAGAACGCCTGTTTAAGTGTCTTTTTCAACCGCCGATACTTGAACCCGACTACTACGGGTGACTTCCTCACCTGATTTCAACACCAGTCTTGTTTCATTAAATCAATTAAGGAGAGACTACAATGGGTCAACAGCAACTTCTCCTTCTCGTTCTCGGAATCGTGATTGTCGGTCTGGCGGTTGTCGTCGGTATCCAGGCATTCAGCGAGAACCAGAAAAAGGCAAATGCTGACGCGCTCGTAAACGATGCTATCCGCATCGCTTCGGACGCACAGGCTTGGATGCTGAAGCCGACCGCCTTCGGTGGTGGTGGCAACAGCTGCGGCACCGGTACATGTGACTGGTCGACGCTTACGTTCTCGCAGCTCGGCTACGCCGTGACCGCAGGTGTCTACACGAACCTGAACGGTAACTTTGCGCTGGACGTGACAACGGCGACGCAGGTAACTATTACCGGCACCAACGCCGCCAATGACAACCAGGTTGAAGTGATTGTGACCGGAACGACTCCGCAGGAGATCGCGACGACCGTCACGACCGACTACGCGGGCAGCTAATCCCTGTTCGAAAGTAGTTAGTACCGCTTCAACCAGCGGTTTG
>JBFIPX010000212.1:0-5595 GCA_041609895.1 Rhodothermales bacterium | reverse complement strand
GGGCAGGACACGACACACTTCTACTACGACTTCAAGTTCTGGTACCCCTTCTGGTTGATCTACGATCAGGTTACGGTTACGAACCCGCTCATCTTCCCGAATGCTCCAGCCGTCAACTTCCAGCAGATCCTACTGCAGTACCTTCTTCGAGACGAATACGACGTGGCAACGTTTGTCTTTGTGGGCAGGCGAACCGACGGCACTGCAGCGCTTCGGCTCATCAACACCAGGCCCTTTCCACCGCCGCTGAACATCGTGGGCGTCGTTTTTGCGCCAAGCGGAGAGGTGGTGCCCACAAACTCTACTGCCATTACGGTCGGGTCGGGAAGTGCGGGCTTCCATTTTCCGGTCTCGCAAGACGGTCTGTATGTGATTGTCGTTAGTGCCCAGGGCACTTTCCCATCGCCATTCCAGATTCATCTGGCGGGCGATGTGAGCGCCCCGCGGAAATTCGTCGACGGAGTAAGGGAGTTTCCGAGAGCGACCCGGCAGGACATACTCTTTAACCACTCCGCTCCCCGGCAGCAGCCGCTCTTGGGACGTGCAGACGAGATTGCTCAGACGGGCCTCTTCAAGTTCGTCAACCCGACCGAAAACAGTGAGTACGCGGTCGCGGTGCTCGTGCCGCCCGATGCAAGCGGTTTTGCGGACGGCAGCCCCATTCGTCGCGCACCGGACCCGCCGCAGACGGGGCTGATCCTCCGCCGGCCGGTGCCCATTCAGGACATTACTACACCCACTGCTCGCTCTCCCGTCTGTATGCCTGATAGCCTCGCGTTTCACCCGCTGATCCTCGGCACGGTCGTGGACTTCACGCAGGTGCCCGTTCCCGCTTCGGTCGAGGTGCAGCCAACGCTGGCCGGTACGGTCTGCGCGGCGATCGGGCGCGATGACCGCGTGGGCGTGACACTACCGATACCGGTGGACACGGCCCCAGTCTATGGAATCATCCTCGACATGGGCTCCGGCCAGGAGATCGTCGACGGTCCGGACGCGGACTTCACCGTACTGTCTACGGCCGGCACGTACCAGGTGGCTGTCGCCAACACCCCTTACGCGAGGGACTTCAGTTCGATTGCGGGTGCGGCAACCGGTGAGCAGTCGTTCGACCTGACCGGAACCGGCCTTTCGTCGGCGCGATACGTGCGCATCGCGGCAGCCCCCGAGGCTACGATCGATGCAATCCAGGCACTGAACATGATGACGGATGCCGTTCGTGACAGCATAGCCGTGGCCCAGCTGGAGAAATCGACAATACTGATGCGCAGAGCCAAAGCTCCCGAGACGATATTCGACCCATGGCTGGAGCTGATCGGCCCAGACGGAACGACACTGGACAAGGGCACGGCCGGATTCGGTGACCAGACGAGCGTGACCAGAACGGACGCGGCGCTTGTCAACACCGCGCTTATTCGTCAGGGCGCCCACCGATTTCTCGGACGCGGATACGATCTGACACCCGATGAGCAGGCCTACGGCACGTACTACGTTCGCCTCGAGAGCGGAGGCGACTACGATCTCGTCGACGTCACCGTCAGCAGTCTGTCCGAGGCGGAAACGCCGCCGCAGCGTATCGGAACGATGAGTGACCGGCGTCAGCGGGATTCGTATGTGTTTCAAGCCACTCCGGGGCAGGCCGTGAATATTTCGGTTCATTCCCTGGGGCCAGACCTCGACCCGCTCGTCGAGTTGTTCGATCCCGAGGGGCTGCTTATCGCGGCCTCCGACAACTTTCCTACCCGAGGCGATGACGCGTTGGTAGTGGTCGAGCAGTTGCCCTTAGAGAGTGCCTTCGGCGGCGGGTTATTTCCAGCCCAGAGTACGTATCGGGTGGTCGTGAGTGCGGTTGATCGCGCAGGGGAGAGACGGATTCTTCCCGATTTCGACGTCTTTCTTCGCGAAGCCGCCGTCGGTGATTATGAACTCAAGGTGTTCACCGGGGAAGTGCAGGGCGGCTTTCCGTCACCTCGTATTGGCCGGCTGGTGCCCGACGAAGGCGTTCAGGGCGATGCCGAGCTTCTGGTTTCCATCTTCGGCAGCGACTTCATGAACGGTACGAGCGTTGAGTTTGGTGGAGACGGTATCAGCGTGAACGCCGTCGAGGTGATGAGCGCCGCACGAATCGACGTGACGATAGGTATCAGTCAGTTTGCTGCCACAGGGACCAGGGATGTAACCGTTACGCGGCCGGATGGAAAGAGCGCGACGGCAACCGATGCGTTCGACGTTGTGACAGGTGGGCCAATCGTCGGGCTCTTCTGGAATTCGCCTGTGACGGGTGCAGGACTTGCTCCTCCGAGGGACCTGTCCGCCCGCCCGGGCAGCGAGAGTTCGAAGTTATCGACTGCCGGCCGTAGAGTGCTAGAGTGTGTCACGCAAATAGTCGAGACCGAGCCGAATGACAATTCGAGTGATGCGCAGGCTGTCGGTGGGGAGTCATCGGTGTGCGTCACTGGCAGTCTGACTCCCGGAGCCGATGAAAACGACACGTTCAAGCTCGGCCTTACTGCCGACGGTCTGATCGTGCGTCTGGACGCATTCTCGTCTGACCTCGACATGGAGCTGCAGGTCGTGAGTGACCTCATCACATTTGTGATTGGCGAGTCAGCGAATGTCGGCGACACTGTTCCTGAAATCATCGATCGGCCCAATCTGGTCATTGGCGACTATTGGGTGAGCGTAAACCTTGTCGGTGTGAACGCAACAGACTACACGCTGACACTGGATGGTGCTTTCGATCCTGTTGAAACGGGCAACCCTGTTTTGGAGGGCTATCGCGTCTACCGCTCGACCGTCGAGGATCCGGTCAGTACCGGATCGATGATCGGGGAGACAGATGCAAGTACGACATCTTTCGTTGACATGGATGTTGAGCGTGTGATGACGTACTTCTACCAGACGACGGCCGTCTATGACCAGGGCGAGAGTCCGCCCTCTAACCAAGCGGAAGTCAATGTCCCGTCCGGTACCGACATCTCTGTGTCGGAAGGAGTGGCCATCTTTAGCCTCCGCCAGAACTACCCCAACCCGTTTAACCCAACGACGACGATCTCCTATGATCTTCCATTGCACTCCGAAGTAACACTGGCGGTCTACGATGTTCTGGGAAGGCAGGTGCAAGTCCTCGCAATAGGCGCCAGGCCGGCAGGCACCTACGAGGTGTCTTTCGACGCCACGACTCTTCCGTCAGGTATCTACTTCTATCGTCTCCAGGCCGGGAACCTCGTTGAGGCGAAAAGAATGGTTGTAATAAAGTAGGATGAACTCTCCTTGCTTTCCGTTGCATCGCACTCCGACATCGTCCGTCAGCAGCTTCATGTACCTGTCAGAACCGTATAGCTTTGTCCAGCCGAGTTCGGTTGGCCTACACTGTTTTTGGATTTAGGGCGGAACCTGAAGCCATCCATAAGTCTGCAAGTCCAAGACTTTGGGTCTTCAGAAATCCAGGACATGCTGAAAACATGGAATGCGACGCTCGGGCCTCTCGGGTTTATGGCTGCTTTCGAGAACTGAGGCCGACGCTGCCACGTGGCTCTTGAGGATTGGTCCTGTCGTTGTCGGGGGCCACACTACACCATATTTCGCATTTCTCTGCCAGTATTCGTCGAGCCGACCTGTAAGATTAATTGAGCGGTGCTCTCGGTGAATGTAACTGGCAAGGATTCAATCGAGGGGATCAGTTTGGAACGGTCTATACAGGGGAGGCGACAGCCTTCCCAGCCCCGTCGACTCCTAGATGTCGGGCACCCGTCAAAGCCGAAACCCATGTTCGGTGACGGACTTGAACATCTCCAGCGTACCGCCCGAATTCCTCAGTGGTAAACGGTCTAGGAGGACGATTATGAAGACAGAGATACGCATCCTCATCGTCGCCACCACATTTCTCATCGCCCAACTTTCTGTCGCGCAAACAGGTTTCGAGCGGTGGTATGGCGACGCGGCCGACGATGGAGCCTTCGACGTCATCGAGACGACTGACAACGGGTTTGCGCTAACCGGATATTACCGATCCGCCCCAGGAGCTCTAGACGATGTGTGGCTAATCAAAACGAATGCTTCTGGAGATGTGATCTGGACGCAAACTTACGGCGGTGCCGATTACGACGATGGAAAATCCGTCCGCCAGACGGCCGACGGTGGCTACATCATCGGCGGCTGGACACAATCGTCCGGTGCCGGTGAAAAAGACATTCTGCTGATCAAGACGGACGCCAGCGGGAACGTCGAGTGGGAGAAAACTTACGGCGGCACTGATATCGACGAGGCAGAGGCCGTTCGGCAGACAAGTGAGGGTGGATTTATCGTCGCCGCGACGAGTGCAACAGACATCCTGCTGCTAAAGACCGACGCCAGTGGCACCATCGAGTGGCAAAGACTCTTTCGTAAAGGAGTCGTGTTTGATATGGCCGGGAGCGTGCTGCAAGCGTCCGACGGTGGCTACGTTGTCGTGGGTGGAGGCAGCCATATCTGGCTGTTTAAGACCGATGCCAACGGTGACATGCTCTGGGAGCAGGTCTTTCCGGCGCCCGCGGGAGTCGGCACAGGTCGCGCCGTGCGGACAACGAGCGACGGCGGATACATCGTCACCGGATGGGTCGCTGTCGGGCTCTGGGACCATGATATCTTCCTGGCCAAGACGGATGCGGACGGGAATGTCGCATGGACCAAGACGATCGGTCACCTCGATAGTATACAGGACGGGGAGTCGGTGCAGCAAACGACGGACGGCGGCTACATCATTGGCGGTACGACAGACTACGGCCTCGGTACACAACAGGATGTCTTTCTGGTCAAGACGGACGCATCCGGTGACTCGCTGTGGACGATCACGTTTGGCGGTGACGCCTTTGACGAAGGCTACTCCGTGCTTCAGTCGCAGGACGGCGCGTATGTCATCGGCGGACACACGGGCTCGTGGGGCAACGGAAGTGCTTACCTCATCAAGACCGGGGGTGGCGCCGTTGGGATAACGGCAAACGAACAGCCGGTGCGCTTCGACAGCAAGAGCTACCCGAATCCGATCACCCAGTCCGTGAACATCACGTATGTCTTACCGCAGCCGTTTCCGGTTAAGATCACGGTGTATGACGTGATGGGCCGGAAGGTGGCGACGCCAGTCCGTGAAATGCAGAACGCGGGACGCCACTCGGTGACATGGTCGGCCACTGGCCTAACCGACGGTCTGTATATATACCGCTTGCAAGCCGGAGCACATTCGGAAGTGCGGACGATGCTTCTGGCGAGATGAGAGTTTGATCATATAAGTGACTATCTGGGCCGATCAAAGCTTCGTGCGAACTTGATATTCTTGGCAACCTTGGCAAAGTTGCCAAGGTTGCAAATCAGCCCGACTCAGAAGCGCAAGCCGGACGGGAAGACCCCAACAAATCAGGGAGCCGATTTCACCACCACCATCCGATTCGTCCCACGAAGTCGCCGGCAACCTCAGTCGTCAGCGTCGCCGCCTACGAACCCTCGAGAAATTCCATGTGCCATCAGACTTATTGAACACCTCGAGTCGGCGTTTTGACGGCAGCTCGAGCTCATCGCGGACCAGATAGGGTTGGCTCCCGTGCGATGAGCAATGATGTGAGG
>JBFIPX010000211.1:0-5644 GCA_041609895.1 Rhodothermales bacterium | reverse complement strand
GATTGGATAGTCCTTGTGCGGATTTCCCGTTTCCTCCAGGAGTGAGCGAATGCGATCCAACCCAGGCCGGTAGGCTGCCTCCCCGCGATCGGCGAATCTCGGCAGCGTAAGGAGGAGTTCCATCGCAGCGGAATGTCCAGCCGTTCCAGAAGCCACGGTAGTCAGGATCCCTCGGAATCGTGGTAGAACACGATGTGCCGCGAATCGTGGCCCCGGTGCTCCAGACGGAGCCGGACCGTCTCCGGGGGCAACACTTCCTCGATTCGGTCAGGCCATTCGATCAACGTTATCCCGCCGCCGAAGAAGTAGTCTTCATAGCCGAGTGCCAGGAATTCGTCGAGTGTCTTCAGACGGTAGGTATCAATGTGGTACACGTTTGTGTCGCCGGCCCGGTATTCGTTGATCAGTGTGAACGTTGGGCTCGATACGGCTTCCGGATCGATGCCGAGACCCTCACAGATGCCTTTGACAAGTCGGGTCTTGCCGGCTCCGAGATCGCCGTAGATCGCAACTATCGCGCCCGGCGTCAGTCTCCCTCCGAGCTTTCGCCCCAGCGCCTGGGTAGCCTCCGGTGAATCCGTATCGTCTGGCAAGATGCCACGGACTGTAATAGCAGCATCCATCACGGATGACTTCACGATTTTGGCTGCATGCGGATGATGGGCAGAATCACTTCTTCCATGGACGCCCCACCATGCTGCATCGTATCCCGATACTTGTTCAAATACTGATTGTAATTCGTCGGATAAACGAAATAGTAGTCTTCCTTCGCGATGATGAAGTTGGAGTTGATTCCCGTGCTCGGCAAGCCGAATGCTTCTGGATTCTGGACAAAGATGGCGTGCCGCTTATCGCACTTCAGGTTTCTGCCGTACTTGTAGCGCAGGGCCGTGGACGTGTGTCGATCGCCGACAACCTTTGCAGCATGGAGGCTTCGGACCGCTCCGTGATCCGTCGTTACGATGATGGTGCAGTCGGTGGTAGCAAGGTCCTTGAAAGCCTGGAAAAGCCACGAGTGCTGAAACCACGTTCTGGTCAGATCGCGATAGGCTCGTTCGTCGGGAGCGATCTCTTTCAGCACCGCCGAGTCGGAACGCGAGTGCGCGAGGATGTCGACGAAGTTGACGACCACGGCGCTCAGATCATGCTGAAGTAGGTCGTGCACGCTCTGTGCGAAGTCGCGCCCGTCTGCAGTCCCGACAAGCTTGTCATAGCGCAGCCGGCTCTTCAAGTGGTGTCGTTTGAGCTGGTCCTGCAGGAATGATTCCTCGTCGCGGTTTCGGCTGAATTCGTCTTCCTCACCTTCCGCCCAGATCTTGGGGTACCTGGCTGCAAGATCGCGTGGGAGCAGTCCGCTGAAGATGGCGTTTCTGGAGTAGGGTGTCGCAGTCGGAAGGATCGAAAAATGGAAACTGGTTTCCGTATCAAAGTATGTTGCGAGAAGGCGCTCGAACATGATCCACTGGTCGTAGCGCATGCAGTCGATAACAAAGAAGATGACGGGCCGATCTTTGCCAAGCTCGGGCAGCACTGCGGACTTTACGACCTCGTGAGAGAGCAACGGGCGCTCCTCGTCGGGCGCTTCGCCCGAGCGGCGTATCCAGTGTTCGTAGCTATCCTCGACATACTTGCCAAACACTCGGTTCGCCTCTCGGTACTGGTCTTCGAGGATCTGGCGAACTCCCTCATCCCCCTGGATTTCCAAATCAAACCGAACCAGGCGCGTGTACAGGTCTACCCATTTGTCTGCCGACAGCGCGTCCGATAGATCGCTCGTGATTTCGTTGAAGGCTTGTAAATAACTTTGGGATACCTGTTCGTTGCGCAGCCTTTTCCTGTCCAGGATCCGCTTGCACGTGAGCAGCACTTGGCTGGGATTGACGGGCTTCGTGAGGTAGTCGCTGATCTGTCGCCCAAGCGCCTCCTCCATAATTCGCTCTTCTTCACTCTTGGTGATCATGACCACGGGTAGTTCGGGCATGATCTGATTGATCTCCGCGAGCGTCTCCAGACCATCCATCCCGGGCATTTGCTCGTCAAGCAGGACGACCTCGAACCGCTCACCCCGGACACGCTCGACGGCGTCGGCGCCATTGGTAACGCTCGTGACGTCATAGCCCTTCGATTCGAGGAAGAGGATATGCGGCTTGAGAAGGTCGACTTCGTCGTCGGCCCAGAGTATGCGTGGATTGGCCATTCAGGTGGTTCGAATGAGGTGTTCCGGCGAGTTCCTTAAACGCGGTAAGTACCGCACTTCGTATACCGCGACCAATCCGGAATTGATTCGGTGGCACGAAGCCGGCCGTCAGCGCGTAGGCTCCCAGACGTAGGCTCCCGACTTGTCTATGTAGCCGTACATGCTGTCTACCTCTACAAGTGCCAGTCCACCAGCAAAATCCCATGCAAGGTCGAAGCGAGCAGGAATTGCAAGCGCTCCCTTTGGATCTATGAATCCCCACTTACCCTCGATGCGGACGCGGGCCATTCCCTCTACAAAGTTCCAGGCTTGGTTGTATTGTGGCTCGATGACTACGTCGCCGGCGTTATTTACATAGCCGTATGAGTCACCGATGCGTCTTCTACCCAGTTCCGGTCGCGGGATACCGTCCTCTTCCAGAAACGACGCCTCGAGATTGAAGTCTGGCTCGACCTCTACTTTCCCCTCTCGATCGATATATACCCACTTGCCGTCCTTCTCGACGGGTGCCAGCGCGTCGGAAAAGAACCACGCGTCCGTGTAGATGGCAGGTATCGCCATTTCGCCCGTCCGGTCTGCATAGCCATAGCGTTCCCCGATCCGGACCAGAGCGCGATTCCCGTGGAACGGCCACGCCCGATCAAATCGCGGCTCAATCACCAGGTCCCCCTGAATGTCGATATATCCCCACTTCCCGCCGTCGACCACAGGAAAAAGCGGTCCGCTCGACGAAGCCTTTTCCGAGCCGGGGCGGCAACCGGAAAAGAGAATCGCAATGACAAGGAGCAGGGTCTTGCTCCCGGCAAAGAGAGCATATGAGGAGGTTGTCATGACTATAGGTCGGATAAACGTTTGAAGTCTTGGGAGAGATGCCTCCTGAATGCAACACGGCGATGTCGTGTGTATACAATGTACGGTCAGCGACCTATTCAGGTGCCGACTAAGGAATGGCACCAGGAGCAACCGGAGTTCAGGAACATGAAGAAATCGGTTATCGAAGCGATAAACAGTCAAATTCAGGCGGAGTTCGAATCGGCGTACACCTATCTAGGAATGTCCGCGCGAATGGAGTCACTTAATCTCCCGGGTTTCGCGACGTGGCTTCGGGTACAGTGGGAGGAAGAGATCGTGCACGCCATGAAGTTGGTCGACTTCATGATTCAGCGTGACGAGGAAGTGGAACTGCAAGCCATACCCAAGCCAAAGCTGGCGTTTTCAACGGCATTGGAGGCGTTCGAGTCTGTGCTCGAACACGAGCAGTACATCACCGATCGAGTCCATAAGCTGTATACGCTCGCGGTTAAAGAGAGCGACTACCCACTGCAGACGCTGCTCCAATGGTTCATAGACGAGCAGGTCGAGGAAGAGGAAAACGCGCGGGCAGCAATTGACAGCTTGAAACTCGTTGGCGACTCTGGCCCCGGACTCTTCATGCTTGATCGTGAGATGGGTGTACGGCAGCCGCCTGATGACAGTGGCGCTTAGATGTTGACAGCAGGTGGGCCGCAGTGGGCGTGTGCGAACTCGTATCCCGCTACGCGCTGACCTTCCGATATTGTTTCACCGCCAGCGATAGGATTACGGTCGCGTAAACCGTCAGCGCCCAAAACTCGACTGATACAGCGCTGAAACCAGCTCCTTTGAGCATTACCCGCCGCATGATCTTTATGAAGTATGCGACGGGGTTGGCCAGCGTAAGTCGTTGTGCCCACTCCGGCATACTTTCGATCGGAGTGAATAGGCCGCTCATCAGTATGAACACTACCATGAAGAACCATGCGAGAAACATCGCCTGCTGCTGCGTGTGTGTGAATGTCGAGATCCAGAGCCCAAACCCGAGCATGACGAGTAGATAGACGGCCGCGAGTGCGAAGATCAAGGACAGGCTTCCAAGAATTGGCACGTCAAATAGAACGCGTGCGATAACGAGACCAAACGCAAGCTCTGCGAGAGCGATTATGAGCAGGGGCAGCAGCTTGCCCACAATAAATTGATAGCGCTTCAGAGGCGTCACATTCAGCTGCTCGATGGTGCCGATCTCCTTCTCTCTGACTACGTTCATTGCGGAAAGAAACGTTCCGATCATGGTCACCAGGATTACGAGAATGCCGGGAACCATGTATGTCTGGTAGTTGAGATTCGGATTGTACCAGTTTGCGGGAATTACGGCGATGCGAGGACTGGGATCAAGGTTGGCAGCCAGGTGCACCGGTACTATAGCTACCTGTCTAGAGAAGTCGGAGATAATTGTGCTGGCATATGAATTGGCGACGCCGGCTGTGGCACCATCCTGCGCGTCGAAGATCAACTGAATCGTGGCCGGCTCGACCGCCCGCAGGTCACGCTCGAAATGCTTCGGGATCACAAGCTGCAGGTCTGCCTCGCCGGTGAGAAGCGATTCACCCGTGTCGCGTCCATCGATCGAATAGGCCGACACGGCGAAATAGCCGGACGCCTCCATCTTGTCAATCAATCGACGCGACGATAGCGAATTGTCACAATCTACCACGCTCATCTCGATTTGCTTGATCTCGAACGTGGCGGCATTTCCGAGAACGATCAACTGTATTACCGGCATCACGAATATGATGGGAAGCATCGCCCTATTCCTGAAGATCTGCAGGAACTCCTTCTGTAGTATGAATAGCAGCGTTCGCACGATTGCCGGCGATGTACCGTTTACATGGTGATGAGCGGTCGAGCGTCCGTTAGATTATTCGAGACGGATCTTGAAGCTGCGCGCGCTTGCAGCCATCAGGATGATGGTCATTCCCGCCAGCACCAGCGTCTCTTTCCAGAAGTACTCGATTCCGATTCCTTTGAGCATGATGTCCCGGATAATGATGAGAAACCATTTGGCCGGCACGATGTGCGTAAGCAGCTGAAGCGGCACCGGCATGCTGGCTATTGGGAAGATGAAGCCGGACAGGATGACGGTGGGCAGCAGCAAACCCGCCAGCGATACCATTGTGGCAGTCTGCTGGGAATCGCTTCTTGAAGAGATGAGAATGCCGAGCGAGAGTGCGCACAAGATGAAGAGGAGACATTCGGCGAGAAGCAGAGGCACGCTTCCACGCACGGGAACGTCGAACACCAGCCGCGCAAGCACCAGGATAGTGACGACATTTACGAACGATAGAAAGAAGTAGGGTAGCACCTTGCCGACGATGATGTGAATGGGCTTCAGCGGCGAAACCAGAAGAACCTCCATCGTCCCCAGCTCTTTCTCGCGCGTAATGGTGATGGACGTCATCAACGCACATACGAGCATCAGAATCAGAGCGATCAATCCGGGAACGAAGAGATTGACACTCTTCAACTCGGGGTTGAATCGCATACGCGACTCGGTGACGATCCGAAATCCCGTCGAACCGAGATAGTCGCGCTGGAAATCAGCTATGATTGATGCGGTATATGCCTGCATCGACTTGGCGGTGTTGGGATCGG
>JBFIPX010000210.1:0-5660 GCA_041609895.1 Rhodothermales bacterium | reverse complement strand
GGAGAAAGCCCCGGTGTAGCGGCTGTTGTCGCGACGATCGGCGATCTGGAGCAATTTGCCACCGTTGAGATCGGTGAGACGCAACCGGCACCTCCCGTCGAGGAGCAGGTCGCCGACGAGCCGTCCCTTCGCATCGTTGCGCCGGCAGGCGGTCAGATGTTGATGGAGGCTGCGCCCTCCTTCGCGTGGATCGCTACGAGCGAAGATTCGACGATCGCCTCGTATCGCATCGCGCTGCGAAAGGCCCAGGGCGATGCCATCGATTACGAGAGCGCGCTCCTTCTCTGGGAGACTCAGGTCCCGGCATCCCGTACATCAATGACTTATCCCGCTCAACACGATGTTCTGGAGTCAGGGTTTACCTACTTCGTGCGCGTTGCGGCTCTAGATTCGACCGAAGAAGTACAGCTGCGATCTCCGGTGTCGTCCTTTACGACGATGTTCGAGGACAAGCTCTCATATGAGCTCCAGAGAGCATGGGAAGATGCCCGCCAGGATGGCGCCGACTCAACCAACGTGCGCCTGCTGTTGAAGATCGATGGAATTGCCAGCACCTCTCTTATACAGGATATCGAGGCCGTCGGAGCGACCATCGAGCTCGTAGAAGGACCGTGGGTGCAGATTCAGATTCCTTTTACGCAACTGAGCCGGCTGGCAGCGTTGAATCTTGTCGATGCGATCTCGCTACCGGCGCCCCACGAATATCTCGCGGTACCTGAGGTGGCCTTCCGGGACGCCGCTCCGGCGTGGCCGCTCGACACGAAGGTGCCGAATGCATCCGTCTTCTCCCCGATCGACATCGCCGTCTTTGAGTTCGGATTCGATCCGATGGTCATCAAAGAGATGCTGCCCAACGTAGACGTGCGGTACCACTCCTTCCGTGCGGACAAGCGCATCGAGGGTTCAGGGGGCGCCGACACCCGGCACGGAGCCGCCGTCGTTCGAGCGTTGGCCGAGTATTTGCCGCCTAACGCGACGCTGCACCTTGTCAATTTCGACACTGAGCCCGAGTTCCATCACGCACTCGACAACGTCGTGCACCAACTCGACGTAGACGTAATTACGTGTTCGGTGTCGTGGGCCAACGCGTACGATCACTACGACGGAACGTCCTACTTCTCCCGGCGCGTGGAACAGATACTCACGGCCGACACACCACTTGTCGTCGCGGCCGGCAACTTCGCCCAGAGTCATTGGCAGTACGATTATTCAGATGGCAACGCGAACGAGATCCACGACTTCGACCCGTCTGCGGAACTCCTTGAGCTTAAGCTCAACAACGCCCGCTACTACAACTTCCTCATGAGCTGGAACGACTGGGGAGGCGACCCCCGCGTCGACCTGGACATCGAGATCTACAACGCGGCAGGTGAGCTTTTGCTGGACCGGCGCGGACGGCCATACGCCTCGCGTAGCGTGCAGGGGCCAAGCGAGTACGCAGAGCCTGTGGAGCGCATCCGGGGCTTCAAACCGATATATCCAGGAACGCGCTCGTACTACGTCAAGGTCTACCGCAAGCGCGGTACGCCTGATCCCAGCGAGCGGGGCACCAATTTCGAACTGTACGTTTCTCCGCCGCCAGATGAGGGCCTCCCAGGCCCGGTCGTGCAGAGCAGCCTCGCAGCAGGACTCGCCACGACGGACTCTCCGGCCGTAATTCCGATCGGCGCGAATGACCTTTCGCACAGCTCTCAGGGACCGACAAACGACGGCCGCATCCGTCCTGACTTCTCGGCCAATGGTGTCGTCGAACTTGAAGGAGCCCGGATACGAGGCACTTCGTTCGCGACGCCTCGCGTGGCGGCCGTGCTCGCGCTGGTATTCTCGCGGCACCCCGACTGGAATATCAACGAGGCGTACGACTTCTTGAGGCGATTCGCGGTCCAGCCCGATGGAACGGCCGGCAAGAACGACCGATTCGGATGGGGGCAGCTTGACCTGGATGCCGTAATCGAGGCGCTCACAAGCTAGATTTCGGAATTCTCCTGAATGAACGCCGTTAATCCGTCCATTTGATCTACGGAGCATAACCGACAACGGATGTCCACCAATCGCGCAGCTCACGACAAGGACCTGGAGTGGGTCCAACGCATCTTCGATGGTGATGCGCGCGCGTGGAATCAGTTTGTCGAAACGTTCTCTGACAGAGTGTGGCGACGGTCATGGCAGCTTTGCAATGAAGCCTGTCCGTATAACAAGGCAACCGTCTTTTGCGTCTTTCACGCGTTGGCCGCGGAATCGGTCAAACCGAGCTCCGACGAACGGCCCGGCTGTGATGAAGGCCTCGAGATATACGCATATATCTTCGACTACTTCCACAACGCGGAGAAAGAGGGTGGAAAGCTCAAGCATTACGACGGCCGATCGGAGCTCGAGACCTTCGTGGGATCGGTACTCCACGGCAACCTTCGGACCGACTGGATACGGCACAAGCGCAAGCTTCGGGTAGATCAGATCACGATTCCTGAAGAGATTCGGCGGCTGAAGAAGTCGGATCAGAAGGTCTTCAAGAACATGGTGATGCAGCGGCCGACCGAAACGATAGCCCGGAAGACGGGTCTCGGGGTGGACGAGGTGATGACGGCTCAGGAACGCATAACGCATGCGCTCATGGCCAACGGCAACCTTCATTTGATCCTCCGTGAGGCAGAGTCATCGCTGGAAGATCTGACGTATCACGACGAAGCGTCGGCACTGCAGACTCTGCCGCTGCAGCAGTCCGTCGACCGTATATGGACGGCCGTTTGCGACCTGATCCAGGAGCTTCCGGAGCCACACAAGATCTTGATGGACATGGTGTTCGATAAGGAACTGGATGCGAAGTTGATATTGAGTAGAGTACAGGAATTAAATCTTGATCTTCCCGTCTCGCCTCGATCGGGGAAGATGACGATACACACTATCTACCAATCGGTGGATGCACTCTTGAAAGACGTTGGAGTAGGTCTAGAGACACGGCATGCAAGTGTACTCGATGACGCTCGAAACTGGCTCGACGACGACTCGCTTGAAACATCTATATCCGTCAAGGGCCTGAAAGCACTTCTCAAGAACATGGGCATTTCTAACGGCGATGCGCACGACGCGCATCAGATAGCGCAGGGGTAAGCAACATGGGCAACGAACACGAAATTCAGAAAACAGCCTGTCCGATTCCGCAGATGTCCTTCGGCGACATCTCGCGTTACCTGCAGGGTGGTTTCGATGCAGCCGTACAGCGGGCCGTTTCCGGTCACGTGATGTACTGCAACAGCTGTCGCGAAGAGCTTGACCGGGTCAAGTCCCTTCGCAAAGCGGGACGGCACATGATGGTAACGAGACTTGAAGCAAACGAAGATCGCGGCGAGCACAACGGTCGCGAACACGTAGACGAAGCCACATTGGCTGCGTATGTCGACAACGGGCTTGGCGAGACGGAGCGAAAAGGCATTACGGAGCATATCTCCAATTGCCACGCGTGCTACCTGCAGTATTCGGCACTGCAGAAGGAGATCGAGAGCCCGGTGCCGCGCCCTCTTCGCGCACCGGCAGAGGTAACTGAGACGATGAAGCTTCCGGTAGCCGCTCCTCGTGAAACAGTAGGCCTGGCTGAACTTGGACGACGCGTAGCAGGAGCTTTTGACACTCTTATCAACCAGCGATGGACGCAGCCAACGTTGGCTTTCGCGATGGGCGTCATCGTGATGCTGATGTTCATTCCGTCACCAAAGACGGTTGTCCCGCTGCCGGGCTTCTCCCCTATCCAGAGCGGCTTTGACGACAAGGTGCGCAGCAGCGTCGACGGGAAGCAGGAAACCGTAGATACCAGACCCGTCATTCTGATACCGGCAGATGCCGAAGGCAAGCTTCAGTTCACATGGCCCGGCGAGTCCCGTCTCAACAACGGCGTGTATCGGGTTGAGATCTTCAACGCAGCTAACGAACGAGTTTTAGATTCGCAGGAAGTCACCGAAAACAAGTGGGTGGCTGACGTATCGGTGTTCCTTCCCGGGCTCCGTTACGAAATCCTGGTCAGCAAAATCGGAAATGCAGGAGGCGTCCAGCCGGTGAGCCAGCACTCGCTGCTGGTTGCGGAATAAAGGCGATGGACGTGACGGCTTCGGCCGGCGGCCTGCGATAAAACAGAGTAACTGACATCCACCAGACGGCTCCCAGCCGGCCTCAGAATTTGTTATCCCCACCCGTCAGATTTGCGTGTGTCTCAACGCTCGCGCTGATGCTGTTTGGCTCGGCTGCGGCGCAGGGCCAGGAGTCCCAGTGGTTCGTGCAGAGCCCCGCGCCTGCGCAGCGTATACAGGACGGAGAGCTCTTCGTGTCCGTCTCGGTGGAAGGTGAGGTTCCTCTTGACGAGACATCGGTGCAGGTGATGCTGGATGGGATCGACGTTACGAAGCAGGTCCGGATCACGACATCTTCGGTGCGACTCCTGTACACGTCCAAGCTCGGACCGGGGCGACACGACATTGAGGTGTCAGGCGCCCTCCTTTCGGGTCAGCGACTGACCGAACTCGCGTGGCATTTTGAAGTGGAGGGCGAGATCACGGCCGATACCCCGCGGCGGTCGCCCGGAGCACGCGTCGCCGACTTCCGCGGCAAGACGCTCATCGACACCCGCAACGCCGACATCTCCGGCAACCGTGACCTGCGTCAGGAGCCTACGAGGTCATACGCGGTGCGGGCCGACGCAGAGGGCGCATATGCTGCATTCACGTTCCCCGTAAAGCTGTATCTCACGACTGACGAGTCGTCCGTCAGCCAGCCGCGCAACCGATTCATGATCGGTGTCGAGGGGCCAATGTTCGCGGCCTACGCCGGCGACCGCAACCCGCGGATGGCCCCGTTGATTCTGAACGGCGCCCGCACCCGCGGATTCCACGGTGAGTTTCACGGCGCCGGCTTCCATCTGGAGACCGCGATCGGGCGGCTTCGGCGTGGACTCGAGGGCCGCGTTTTGGACACCCCGGTAGAGGAACCGTTGCGACAGATACCTGGGACCTTTCAGCGAAACCTGACCGCCGTCAAGCTGGGATTTGGTCACCCAGAGTCCGTGCTCTTTTCCATTTCCGGTCTCAAGGCCAAGGATGATACCACGTCGATTCTGTTCGGCGAAAACCCTCTTGAAAACCTCGTTCTCGGAAGCGATCTGGAGACGAGATTCTTGAACGGCCGTCTGCGTTTCGAGACTGGGGGTGCGATCAGCATCACCACGAATGACATCTCCCGTGGGCCGGCCACCAAGGCCCAGATCGACTCCCTCTTTAACACCGACATACCCATCGACCCGTCGGACTTCGACTGGCTGATTACGCTGAACGCGTCGACGGTACCGATTCGACTCGACAAGTTGAAGTCGACTGCGTGGTACTTCAACACCAAGGTGGTCGTACCCGGCCACACTATCGCTGCCGAATTGCGCACGGTTGGGAGCGCCTACTTCTCCGCCGCCAACCCTTTCCTCCAGCCCGACCGGCGCACTTTGACCATTTCCGATCGGTTCCGGGTTGACGGCGGTCGATTCACTGGTTTGGTGCGCTTCCAGAATTACGGTTCGCTCTCCGACGGTGGCGAGCGTCTCAAGCTCACCTCAAATCTTGTCGAGGGGCGCGTCAATGTGGCGCTTCGCCCCGACCTACCGCGGTTCGTGACTGGCCTGCGCATGC
>JBFIPX010000209.1:0-5664 GCA_041609895.1 Rhodothermales bacterium | reverse complement strand
TTCGTTCGCCCTTCGCCGCAGCACCTCCAGCAGACGATCGATGCCAGGAAGTAGCATTTCGTTCGCTTTCTTGAGACGTACTCCCCACGCTGTGTCCACCACGTCGGAAGATGTGAGACCGTAGTGGACCCACTTCTTTTCGTCTCCCAGCGATTCACTGACGGCCCGTGTGAATGCGACTACATCATGGCGCGTTTCGCGTTCGATCTCCAGGATACGATCGATGTCGAACGAGGCTTTGGCGTAGAGTCGGTCGACGTCTTCCTTTGGGATCACGCCCAGCTCCGACCATGCCGCGCACGCCGCCAATTCTACCTCGAGCCAGGCAGCAAACTGCGACTCATCGCTCCACAGGTCTCGCATGGGCTGGCGTGAGTATCGATCGATCATAATTCAGATGGCGGCAGCGCGTGCCGCTACATGGTTTCGCGTTTGTCCCGGAGGGTCTTGTACAACAAAGCACGTGCACGAAAGATGTGCGCCTTTACCGTTCCAAGCGGCAGGTCCAGTTCGCGAGCGATCTCCTCGTAGGACTTCTCCTGCTGATGTCGCATCACAATGACGCGGTGGTACTTCGGCGGCAAGGCGTCGATGGCCTCGAGGAGTATGCGCTTGCGCTGATCCTCAACGATATGCCGGTCCGGTCGATAGGTCGTATCCGGCAACTCGAACTCAATGTCACCGTCCTTCGCGGAGATCGGCTTGTCGATCGACATCGTCGGCAGCTTCTTCTTCCGCAGAAAATCGATCGTGTGATTCGTGGCGATCTTGTACAACCAGGTGGAGAAGGCGTACTCCGACGAGTACGAGGATAACGCGGTGAATGCCTTGATGAAGCATTCCTGCACGAGGTCGTCCACCTCACGCTTGTCCCGGACCATCCGACCGATATGGCGATGCAGCGCCATGCGGTACTTCTCGAGAAGCTCCTGGTAGGCCGGCTCACTTCCCTCGAGGGCCTGCTCCACGAGCTCGCGATCTCTTTCGCTGGAGGCTGATGGACTCTGTGCAGGCTCTTCGGGCATTCGCAGGAAGTTGCGGAAGCAGTGGTCTCACAAACAAGGAAAGATAGCAAAATCGCGTCCCAGCGCGTACGCCGTGCTGCAGAATCAGTGGTTTACGCTTGCCTTTCGATGGCATTCGGGCGATCCAAATCGAAGCGTGGCAACCGATTTTGCCCTCCCTTTACGTTATATTCACTTTGACAGGCAATCGCCTGGTCATGAGCCCGGTTTGGTGCGGTTCTGATTGAACATATTGGGCCATCGTCATCCTCGAATTTCATATCCAATGGAGCAATGACCCGACTTCTACGCGAAAAGATTTTTCTATCGACGCTCGCGGTGTTCGTGAGCGTTCTGATGTTGAGCGGTTGTGATTCGGCATCGGTCGACCCACTCGACGGCGACTTGGCCGCCGAGGTCGACGTGCAGAACGGCGACATTATCCCCGGGCAGTATATCGTCGTTCTCGACGAGGCAAAGCTCGGTAAGGCGCCGGCAGAAGTGGTTCGCGAGTTCGTACGTCGGGAAGACGTCGAACTGATGCACGCGTATGGAACAGCCTTGCAGGGCTTCGCCGCCAAGATGTCCGAGGAGCAGGCAGACGAACTGGGGAGGGATGAGCGGATCAAATACGTCGAGCCTAATCGGATGATCGTGCTGTCGCCATGCAAGAACAATCCGAACCATCCTAAATGTGATGACGGTGGTGACGGCGGCGGCACTCAGGAGGAGCCTTGGGGAATTAAACGTGTCGGGGGAGCTGGGAATGGGGCCGGTAAGACAGCCTGTGTGCTCGACACCGGCGTTGACCTCGATCACCCGGACCTCAACGTAGACGTCGCGAAAAGCATTTCATTCGTTAACGGTGAGTCGGTCGATGATGGTCATGGACACGGTACTCACGTCGCCGGTACGATTGGCGCAGTGAATAACAATGAGGGCGTCATCGGCGTCGCTGCTGGTGCGACTATAGTCGGAATCAAGGTACTAGCCAATTCGGGAGGCGGTACATACGACGACGTCATTGCCGGAATCGATCATGTGGCTGCGAATCCATCGCTCTGCGACGTCGCAAACATGAGCTTGGGCGGTGGATTCTCTCAGGCGATTAACGATGCCGTGATCGCGGCCTCCGCTGCGGCGCCATTTACGTTGGCCGCCGGCAATGAAAGCACGCATGCTCAGTATAGGTCGCCTGCGAGCGCCAACGGCCCTGGTATTTACACGATATCAGCGTTCGAGAGACGGCGAGACCGCTTCGCGTCCTACAGCAACTACGGAAATCCGCCGATCGATTATGCGGCTCCGGGGTCGTCTGTCAAGTCGACGTATAAGAACGGAGGCTATGCGACGCTCAGCGGAACTTCGATGGCTGCGCCTCACGTCGCGGGGATTATTCTACTGGGACCGATCAATACCGATGGGACGGTTCGAAACGATCGCGATAACAATCCCGACCAGATCGCCGTCAGGTAAGCAGCGGTCGGCCATGATACACAAAGCCCCGCGAGCGCATGGCCCGCGGGGCTTTCCTTTTGAATTGAGCTTCGAGAATCCTTCTACTTGACGAACAGGATTTCCGTGTACGTCGGCAGCGGCCACGTGTCGTGCGGCACGATCCGCTCGAGCTCGTCGGCTGCATCACGAACGACTGTCATCGCCGGAAGAACCTTATCGCGCATGTACGTGGCATGTGCGAGCGCGTCGTCGCCTCCAATGTGCGCGGCTGCCTTCTCCAGCTTGCCGATGCCGGCGTGAAGCTTGTCGATCAGACTGCCTACAGACTTCGCCAACTTCTGTACGCCCGCAAGCTTGAGACCTGCCGTCGAAGCAGACGCCAGCGTATCAGCGAGCTCGTTCAGATAATCGACCGCGGCCGGCATGATCATCGTCCGCGCCATGGTCAGCGTCGTTTCCGCCTCGATGTTGAGCGTGGTCGCGTATTGCTCCAGCCACGTCTCGTAGCGGCTGTGGACCTCGGTCTTGTTCAGCACCTCGTACTTCTCGAACAAGCCGATATTCTTCTTCTCGACAAGCGTGGCAAACGCATCGACGGTCGTGCGCAGGTTTAGCAGCCCTCGCTTCTCCGCCTCCTTGTGCCACTCCTCGGAGTAATTATCTCCCTCGAAGATGATGGGCTTGGCCTCCTTGATGACGCCGCTGATCACGGTCGCCACCGCCCGGTCAAACGTCTCTTTGTTCTTCTTCTTACCGGAGAGCTTCTTCTCGAGCTGATCCGCCATGTGATCGAGAGCCTCCGCCACGATCACGTTCAGCACCACGTTCGGCATCGACACCGTCTGTGAAGATCCGACGGCCCGGAACTCGAACTTGTTGCCGGTGAAGGCGAACGGCGAGGTGCGGTTGCGGTCGCCCGCGTGGCGCGGAAGGTGCGGCAGTGCGGGGACGCCCAGACCAAGCAAGCCACCTTGCTTACTGGACTTGGTCGAACCCTTGACGATCTGGTTGAAAACATCCTCGAGCTGCTCACCGAGGAAAACGCTCATGATGGCCGGCGGTGCTTCGTTAGCGCCGAGCCGGTGGTCGTTGCCCGCCGATGCCACCGAAGCACGCAGAAGATCCTGGTGCCGATGGACGGCAAGTAGCACCGCAGCACAGAAAAAGAGGAACTGCGCGTTATCGTGCGGGGTGTCTCCCGGCTCGAGCAGATTCATCCCCGTGTCGGTCGCGATCGACCAGTTGTTGTGCTTTCCGGAGCCGTTGACGCCTGCAAACGGCTTTTCGTGCAGCAGGCATACGAGTCCGTATTTCCGGGCGACGCGCTGGAGCGTCAACATGGTCAGCTGCTGATGGTCCGCAGCGATGTTCGATGTCTCGAAGATCGGAGCGATCTCGTACTGGCTCGGCGCCACCTCGTTGTGACGCGTCTTGACGGGCACTCCGAGGCGGTACAGTTCCTTCTCCGTCTCCAGCATGCACGACAGTACGCGATCCGGAATCGAGCCGAAGTAGTGGTCGTCGAGCTCCTGCCCCTTCGGAGGCTTGGTACCGAATAGCGTCCGACCGGTGTTGATCAAGTCCGGGCGACGATAGAAATACTCCTCGTCCACGAGGAAATACTCCTGCTCGTTGCCGACTGTCGACATGACGCGGTGAACGCCTTTCACCCCGAAAAGCTGGAGTACGCGCCGGGCGGCCCTGTCGACTGCCTGCATTGACCGGAGCAACGGAATCTTGTGGTCCAATGCCTCTCCGGTCCAAGATGCGAACGCCGTCGGGATGGCGAGATAGGACCCATTCTGGTTCTCGATGACGAAGGCGGGAGACGTCGGGTCCCATGCGGTGTAGCCGCGAGCCTCAAACGTGGCTCGCAGACCGCCGCTGGGGAAGCTGGAGGCGTCCGGCTCGCCCTGGATGAGGTCCTTGCCGGAGAACTGAGCAATAGCTCCGCCCCCCTTGTTGGGCGTGATGAAGCTGTCGTGCTTCTCGGCAGTGGAACCGGTGAGCGGCTGAAACCAGTGCGTGAAGTGAGAGACTCCTCTTTCGACCGCCCACTCTTTCATCGCAATCGCCACCGTGTCGGCGATATTCGAGTCGATCGGATCACCCTTCTCGATGGTCGCGAGGATGCTTTGGAAGACGCTCTTCGGCAATCGGCTCTTCATCTCCTCCAGGCCGAAGGTGTTTTCGCCGAAGATGCGTTCGATGTCCATCGTCATCGCGTTCCGTTTGCCGTTAGCCACGTACTTCGTGGCGGCGACGACGTTGTAGTCTGTCTGCTTGCTCATGAATTCGTCAAAGTTGGATATGAAAGGTGTCCCGTCGTTCTCCCACGGAGGGGGACCGACCGTTTAAAGTGTCATTGGTTCTACAGGAAGGAAGCCGGTCTCCTTCATGGTGGAAAGCACGATGCTCGTCGTGGTACCGACCACGCCCGGCAGCGATTGAAGCCGCGAAAGTAGCGTCTCCAACGTAGTCGTGTTTTTAGTCCTGATTTTCAGGATGTGGGAGCCTTCACCCGTTATCGAATGGAGCTCCTGCACCTCCCTCATCTCCTGGACCGCCTTGACGAATTTCGGATAGTTGTCCGAGCCGTCAATCCGGACGCGGACGAACGCCGTGATGTCGATGTGCAGCCTCTTCGGATTCAGCGTGGCGGTGTAACCCGTCAGCACCTCCCTTTCGGTCAGCTTGCGCATACGGTCGGACACCGTCGGCACCGAGAGACCCACCTCCTCGGCAATCCGGCTCCTCTTGATCCGCCCGTTCTCCTGCAGCAGCTCAAGAATCCGCACGTCCGTATCGTCAATTCGCTCCATACAGGATCAGTTGCTATGATTTCTTAACGATTTGGGGCAATAACACGAATAAATTATTCCATTTTGTGCTTCACGGCAATCATTAACCTAAAAAATTTAGATGAAGTGCTCGATTTAGGCCAAAGTCTTACGAGCAAGTCTCAAAGGCCGCCTCTGATGAGCGATTACGGGCTGGCGAACTTCAGACTCAGGGGACAGATAGGCCAAGTAGCACCCATGCTTGACTGGCTCTGTGGGAGCGGTGGGGTAGACGTCGGGCCCGGTTTGGGCCGCTGGTTACCGCGCACGAAGAGGCCTAGTGGCTCTTCATGAGGTCATTGTGCCACGCCCATGCGATAAGCTCGGCGCGTGTTCGAACGTCGATCTTGCCCTTGATCCGT
>JBFIPX010000208.1:0-5696 GCA_041609895.1 Rhodothermales bacterium | reverse complement strand
GCCAGCAGTCCGGCGACTACCACAACGAAAACCACCAGAACACGGTATTCCTGTCGGAGGAAGGCCCGCGCTCCATCAGAGATGTTGCTCGCGATCTCGATCATGACGTCGGTGCCGGGATCCTGCCGACCAACCCACCGTGCGCGAGTGAAGGCATAGATTAGAGCGAGAACTCCCGAGACCGGGACCAGATAGGTGATGAGCGTGCTATCCATGTAGATTTTTCTGCAACCTCTCTAACGGTTTTCGACGATCAACAAACGAATCCCTGACGGGCGTGTCAGCTGCGGATGGAACGGGACCAACAAAAAAAGCCTCGCAACAGTTCGAGGCAGTCTCTTCATTCGAAGTCGTCAACTGGTCCACCAGACACGCACCAGGCAAGAATGCAAAATATTGAGCCAGCCGCGCAAATGGACAGTGCTTAACGCATTCTTCTAATCGGTCGACGTCTTGCGGTTGTAACGATTCATCGCGGTCGTAATTCCGTCCGTGACGAAGCACAGAGCCGCTTCTTCTGCGACGTTCACCGCTTCGTCCACCAGCGGCTTCTGCTCGGAATCAAATTCCGATAGGACGTAATCCGACTGCCCACCGCGGCCAAACTCGTTTCCGATGCCGATACGAAGGCGCGGGAACGCTGACGTTCCCAGATAACGGATAATGTCGTCGAGACCGTTGTGACCGCCGGAGCCCCCTTTTGCACGGAGACGCATGTCGCCGGCCGGGAGATGTATGTCGTCATAGACCACGAGTACCTCTTCCGGCGCGATCCCGAGATGTCGCATCACGGATGCCACAGGACGACCGCTGCGGTTCATGAAAGAGGTGGGCTTTGCAATAGCCAACGGTCTACCTCGCCAAGAACCGCGTCCGAACACGGCGTTAAACTTGGCCGTCCCGAAATCCAGGCCTGCCCTCTTAGCAACACGATCCGCGACAACGAATCCGATGTTGTGCCGGGTGTCGGCGTATTCGGGCCCGGGATTTCCGAGTCCCACGATAAGCCGAGCGTTAGACGGCATCTTGTCGGTGCGACCGAATAGACGGTGGACTAGGCGCGCGACGAGCCGCGGCTCCGACGCCATTACTCTTCGGAGGCCTTCTCCTCGCCTTCCTTCGGCTCGCCCTCCTCGGGGGCCTCGCCTTCCTCGCCCTCGACGAGCTCGCCTTCGATCCCCTCGACTTCTTCCTCGACCGGCTCAAGCTCGACCTTCCTGACGAAGCAGGTAACGACCGACTGGGCACCCGGCGTCACAAATTCAACCCCTTCGATGTCGAGGTCGTACACGTGAATTGTGTCGCCAATTCCGAGGTCGGTGATATCGACAGAGATGTGATCCGGTATGTCTTTCGGAAGAGCCTCGATATCAATCTCATGAATCAAGTACTGGACGTCGCCACCTTCCTGCTGTCCTTTCGATTTGCCCACGTACTGAACGGGCACGGAAAGTTCGATCTTCTCTCCAGCACGGAGGAGCTGGAAGTCTGCGTGAATCGGCCTGTTCAGGACAGGGTGAAACTCCACATCCTTCAGAATACAGTCATAGGAATCGTCGCCCAGCTTGATTTCTACGCGGTACCGCTCGTCCGTAAACACGAGGCCATCGAGAGCCCGCGCCGTCACCTGGAAGTTTACGGTGTCTTCGCCCCGACCGTAAATCACACACGGAACGTTTTCCTCGCGCCGCAGCTCCCGCGTCGCCGACTTGCCCGTTTTTCGGGGCTTTGCGTCTATGGTAACCGTATTCATTCTGTTCTGTCGGTAATGGCTTGAAGTTCTTGTTATGGCACGAAGAGCGTAGAGACCGACGCGTCTCGGGATATCCTGCTGATGGCATCAGCAAATATGTCCGCCACGCTCACGACCTCGATCCGATCCGAAGGACGCTTTAGAGGAACGGTGTCCGTTACGACTACGCGGCTTATTTCGGATGATTCGATTCGTTCGTACGCAGGACCGGAAAGCAGTGGGTGCGTACACGCCGCAACGATCTCCATCGCACCCGCGTCCCTGAGAGCCCGCGCGCTGCTCGTGAGGGTGCCCGCCGTATCAATAATGTCATCGATCAGGAGGACGTTCATCCCCTCGACCTCACCGATGATATTCATGACCTCGGCCTCATTCTGCCTCGGACGCCTCTTGTCGACGACAGCGAGATCAGCGTCCAGCCGTTTCGCGTAGGCTCGAGCGATCTTGAGTGCTCCGACATCGGGGGCTACCACAACAAGATTTGAAAGATCGATTTCCTTGAAATAGTCAATGAAAACAGCGGATCCATACAGATGATCCACCGGCACGTCGAAGAAACCCTGAATTTGGGACGCGTGTAGATCCATCGTCAGAACGCGGTCGATGCCGGCCGTCGTCAGCATGTTGGCCATCAGCTTCGACGCGATGGAAACGCGCGGCTGGTCCTTCCGCTCCTGTCTGCCATAGCCGAAATAGGGAATCACGGCCGTGACACGCTCTGCCGATGCCCTCTTTGCGGCATCAATCATGAGCAGCAGCTCGATCCAATTGTCGCCGTCCGGTTGCGTACTCTGGATGATGAACAGGTCGGTGCCGCGAATCGATTCATCGTAGCGAACATAAATCTCGCCATCGGCGAAATTCTTGATCGTAACCTGGCCGAGCGTCGTGCCAAATGATTCGGCTATCCGGCGGCCGAGTGATGGATTTGATCGGCCTGAAAAGAGGGTGATGGGATATTCGTGCTGGGCGCTCAGCATGTTTACGGGTGCCAGAGGTTGCTCGAGTTAACGACTCGTTTTTATCATTCGCGCAGCACGCAGCGAAATCTACGCTTTAGAAGCTGCCCGGGGAGGATTCGAACCTCCACATACGGCTCCAAAGGCCGCTGTCCTGCCATTAGACGACCGGGCAAAAAAGGGTGTCTCCACCACGCCCGACCCTGCAAGACATAGGCTTGGCGGAGCCTTTAAAAATAGGAGCGACCCCCTCGTATGTCAACGAATTCACTTCGACCTAACTCCGAATCGTTACCAATTCGATCATCCTTCTTAAGCTTCCGCCCATGGCCCCAGCGTAAGATGGATTCGAGGGAGGCGGCTTTTTGAAACGACGGGAAGCCATAGGAATTGTCGGAGGCATGGGTCCGGCCGCCGGCCTGGACCTATTCGACAAGATCGTCAAGGCGACCGACGCGCGGTCGGATCAGGAGCACTTGCCTGTGGTCATGCTATCCTACCCCGGCGATATACCGGACCGCACAGAGTATCTGCTCGACGGTATCGGCTCGAATCCGGCTGAGGCGATCTACGGCATTCTGCGCTTGCTGGAGAATGCCGGAGCCACGGCGGCCGGAATTCCCTGCAATACGGCCCACGCGCCCCGGATTCTCGACGACGTCCTTCAACGACTTGCCGATGAGAGCGCACGAATCCGGTTGATCAACATGATCGAAAGAACGGTCCATCACCTGCGTCGCGGGGGCGGCGACACAACCAAAATCGGAGTGCTTTCTACCCGAGCTGTTAGAGCGCTGCGGATTTACGCGGACGCACTCGAGGACGCCGGCTTCGACGTCATCCAGGCGAGCGAGGAAGTCCAGGACACGCTGATCAGCCCGGCCATCTTCTCAAGAGAGTACGGCCTGAAGGCAGTGTCCCCAGCGACAGAGGAGGCTCGCAGGAAAGTGCTGGAGGCGATCAAGCATCTTGCCGATCGCGGAGCCACTGCTGTAGTCCTTGGATGCACTGAGCTTCCGCTCGCCGTACCAGAGCCCAGCGCGCACGGCGTATCACTGATCGATCCGACGGAGGTGCTCGCGAGAAGCCTCATCGAGGAGACTTACCCTCACCGCCTCGCAGCCCGGCCCACCTGAGGATCAAAAGCAGGTGCCGACCTGTTTTTGTCGGGTGGCGCTCACGACTCTCGGATCAGACCCAAATGCTCAGCCAGGCCGTCGAGGACTATCTCAAGATCATTTACAAGCTGCAGGGCGACGGCGTAGCGTCAACGTCGGAAATTGCTCGAGCGCTCGACGTGTCTCCGGCTTCCGTCACGAGCATGACGCGGCGGCTAAGTGATCTGGGGCTAGCCAGGTACGAATCGTACCGGGGAGTGACGCTAACCGAGAGCGGTACCAAGATCGCGCTCGAGATCATTCGGCACCACCGTCTGCTGGAGACCTATCTCAAGGAAGTTCTTGGATATCCATGGGACAAGATGCACGAAGAAGCAGAGCATCTCGAACATCATATCTCGGAAGCCTTTGAGGATAAGATCGAGGAACTGCTCGGGTATCCGACGCACGACCCGCACGGTGACCCGATACCGACGCGGGACGGGAAGATCGCCGAGCCCGCCCTCGACCGTCTTTCGGATTCGCCGGCCGGATCCGAGGTGAAAATCGAGCGGGTATCGGATGAGGACTCGGAGGTGCTTCACTACCTGGAAGAACTGGGACTCCTGCCGGGAGCTATCGTCCGCGTCGTCGGGAAAGAGCCCTTCGATGGGCCGCTGACGCTAAGGATCGATGGCAGTGACAAGATCGTAGGCCGGGCGGTCGCGCACCAGGTATTTGTAGCCAGCACGGACCGTCCCGAGAAGGACTGAAATCCATCTTCGGGTCCCTAGTATTCGACTCGGCCCTCGAATCGATTCCACGTGTCAAACGGCGCGCCTGCCTCAGGCGCTAGAAGGCGAATCATCGGGAGATGTCGCGTATCCGGCGTCAGATCCAGTTCGTTGTATATGAACTCGTCGTCGAACCCGGCCTTCGCGGCCTGCTCGCGGGTTGCAGCATAGTATATCCGACTCGGCCGCGCCCAGTAGATCGCCCCCAGACACATCGGACACGGCTCGCAGCTGGTGAAGAGTTCGCAGCCGTCGAGCTGAAACGAGTCCAGTGCGTCACACGCGCGTCTGATGGCCACGATCTCCGCATGGGCCGTCGGATCGTTGCTCGAGGTAACGAGATTTGTGCCTTCCGATATAATGGCGCCGTCTCTGACGACAATCGCTGCAAAAGGGCCACCCCTTCCTGAACGTGCATTGGCCTCCGCAAGGTCAATGACCCGGCGCATAAGGACCTCGGCGTTCGCCTTCGTCAACCGACCACCTTTTCGTTTAACTTGGGATACTCTACTTAATGTGGGGGAGGCGCATTCAACATAGCTTTCGGGGATTCGACTATCAACGCATGAAACCACTCGCAAGCCGTACCGACGATCTTCGCCAGAGCGATATTCGGGCCGTCAGTCAGATGGTCCGAGCCGTCGACGGCATCAATCTGGGCCAGGGCATATGCGATCTCCCAACGCCTGAGTTGCTGAGGAGGTCAGCCATGGACGCCGTCGATCGCAGCCTCGCGACCTACTCACATCATGCCGGCATCGAGCCGCTCCGGAAATACATACTCGACAAGGCTCGCTCATACAACGGAATTCCGGTTGAATCCATAGAGAACGTCGTGATCAGTGCCGGTTCGACGGGCGCCTTTGCCACCGCCATTCTTGCCATCCTGGATCCGGGAGACGAGGTGATCGTCTTCGAACCGTTCTACGGCTATCATGTCAACCTCGTGAAAGCGGTCGGGGCGAAAGTCGTTAGCGTTCCGCAAACCGTCTCTGACTGGAACATCGATTTCGACGACGTCGAGGCCAGCGTCTCCGACCGAACGAAGGCGATTGTCGTCACCACGCCCGGTAATCCGAACGGGAAGGTATGG
>JBFIPX010000207.1:0-5698 GCA_041609895.1 Rhodothermales bacterium | reverse complement strand
CGCAAAAACCGGTCGTCGAATTGATACTTCGCTGAGCTTCATGGTTTCACCAGGTTGGGAGCCGTCAGTCTTTGCCGGCTATCCTTCTTGACCCGAAGGGTCTCCGCCGCTTGCCTCTCCGCTTACCTCATCGCTTGCCATCGACACCTTGGCGCCTTCAAAAAGTTTTTGATGTCCCGCGCGTACGACGCGATCACCGGCGTCAAGCCCCGAGGTCACCTCGACGATATCCGTCAGCCGCGTACCCAGACCGACGGCCACCCGGCTGACGGTGCTGTCGGGACCAACTCTGAATACGTAGGGCTGCGCTCCATCGACAAACACGGCCTCGCTCGGCACGGCGATCGCACCCTCTCGCCGCCCCAGCACCGCCGACACATTGGCGGACATGCCGGGTCTAAATCGTCTCTTCGGATTCCTGATTCTGGCCACAACTCTTGCGCTACGTGTGACCTGATCGAGGATTGGCTCGACCACATTGATCCGGCCGGTGACCTCGTCCTCGTAGGCTGTCGTCGACACGCTAACCTCGGAACCCCGCTGCAATTGGGAGAGGTATCTTTCAGGGACGGAGAAATTGACGCGGAGCTCGTCAATTTGGGCAAGCTCCGTGATGCCGTCGCCTGATCGCAGAAAGGCTCCGGGACTGGCCCTGCGCGCGCCGACGAGGCCGGCGAAGGGCGCGGTGATTCTTGTTTTGTCTAGTCGGGTCTGAGCGAGCTTGACTTCCGCCTCGGCCACCTTGAGCGCCGCGGCGGCATCGTCCAGATCCTGGGGCGCACCCGCGCCGAGGTCAACGACGGACTTGATACGGTCGTAGGATGCCTGCGTCTGATCTCGCACTGCCTCCGCTCGGGCAAGCTCCGCTGCCAGCTGGTCGTCGTCGAGCCGCGCTATCAGTGCTCCCGCCTTTACAAACCCGCCCTCATCGAACGGCACGCTCTCGAGTACTCCGTCGATCTCGGCAACGATCATTATCGACTCACCGGCATCCAGCGTCCCAACCGCCTCGAATCGATCGGTGACCGTTTGCGGGACTACGATAGACGTTTCGACCGGAGTAGGAGGGGGTGCGAATCCGCCACCCTGCTGCTGCTCCTCACAACCTGTGGTGACCAGGGCCATCATTACGGCGGCCATAAGTCCCGGGCGGAATTTGTTGATCATCTAATACTCTGAGAGGTGGCAAACGGATACGCTCCCGAGGTCAGTCGGGCAAGCGAAGCCGCTGCCTTGGCGGTTCGTACGAGCGCCTGTGAATAACGTTGCTGCGCCGAGGCCAGGTCCGCACCAAGACGCACGAGTTCGAACGCCGTTGTTCTTCCGTTTCGATACTCGATCAAGCCGATACGGACCTGTTCTTGGGAGGCCGTGACACCGCGACGGGCTATCTCAAGGCGCTCGTTTCCGTTGATAAGCTCACGGTGTGCGCGCCGGACCTGCTCTTCTACAGCGCGTTCCGCCGCAACATAGCGCTGATGCGCCGCCTCAACCTCCGCCACGCGCTGGCGAAGCCTACCCGACCATTGTCGAGAACCGATAGGAATCGTCACGTTCAGACCGACGCTCCATCTTGGAAACTCGAAATCGCGGATTTGGCCGACAGCATCGAAGAAGTCTCCATCGTTGTTGCTTCTAAGTGTGTCACTGCCAAAGATGACATCCTGAGCGTCGCCGGCAAGACCATTAGCTCCAAGCGATCCGATAAGGTCCACGGTTGGCAGACGGTTTCGTTTGGCCGCACGTGCCCTGATTCGCGCCTGATCAAGGTCTGCGCGCGCTGCCGCGAGGACCTGGTTTGATTCTACTGCTTTTTCGACTAACGCCTCGACATCTTCGACCACGACGGTTACCGGTGGCTCATCGACAGGCCGAAAGCTGGTGTGCCTACCCGTCGGGCGCATTCCAATGAGCGACGAAAGTTCGTCCGAAAGAGCCTCCAGAAACTCGCTTCGATCAATGACCGACAGTTCCTGCTCCGCAAGAAACACGCGTGCGTTCTCGACCTGATTGGGTCCGACCAGTCCGGCTTTTGCCCGTAACTGAACTTCCTCCAGTAGTGCTTCGGCCCGCTGTTGTATGAGAGTTTGGACGGCGAGATCTCTTTCGGCGGCATAGATGTCCCAATACAGAGCCTCCACCGCTGCCCGCACGGTATTTACCGCATCCCCATACAGGGCTTCCGCTGCGACCTCGCTGAATCGGGCCGCTTCGTACTCGGTGTCCGCTCCGATGCCTCCTCCCGAGAGCAGCGGATGACGAACCTGGATGCTCCCAAAGCTTGAGTATTGCGGGTTGAGGGCTGCGAATGCAGAGTTGGTACTTGTCCGTACCGTCTGAAGAGAGGCTGATATCTCGGTGCCAGTCGTGAATGTGGTTCGGACGCCGGAGTCGAAGGTCGTCTGATTGCTGACCAGGACATCAGCGCCCGAGAACGGTGACGATGTCGGAGTTTCATCACGAAATCGTTCTCCAGTGATATAGAACTCGGGGTCAAAAGCCCCCCTCTCACTTCGGCGCCTTCCACGTGACGCAGCCATCACGGCTTCAGCCTCCAGGATGACAGTCGCGTTTTGCATGGCAAGCTCAACGGCCCGTTCCAGTGGTAGCGGCATACCCTGGATTTGCGCTAGCGCAGCAGCCAGTGCACTATCCGGATTCGCGGGCACTTGAGCGACGGCGTCCGAAAGCACCGTAAGAAAAACCAACGCGCCCGAGGCAAATCTGACGCCGCGGCGGGTGAGGGTGATCAGATTCTCGTTCAAGTAGAAAGTTGTGAAGAAGAGATACGGATGATGAAGTGCAAATATTTGGTTGACTCAGAACGCATAGTCAAGCTGAGGAAGCTACGGTCTTCCATGTGGAAAGTCGAATCAAATGGATGTCGCAAAGCCTCTGACGATTTCGCTACCGGCGCTTTAAAAATCATCCGCGTCCCGTCACGGCTGACCCGATGTTTGTATTTTCGAATGATTCTCGACGCCATTCTCCCTATTCCGCGATACGCGCATGAATAAGTCGATTACTGCCCGCCTGAGCGTCATGATGTTCCTCCAGTTCTTCATCTGGGGAGCGTGGTACACCACGATTGCCGTGTTCATGCGCAACAGTGGGATGCACGAACTCACTCATTGGCCTTACACAGTCAATCCTGTCGCAGCGATCGTCGCCCCTTTCTTCCTCGGCCTCATTGCTGATCGATATTTTTCGACGGAGAGAGTGCTCGGCGTATTGCACATCGCGGGCGGCATCGTCATGTTCCTTGTTCCGCAGTTTGCAGCGTCGCCCGTTCCGTTTATCTCGCTGCTGCTCCTCTACAATCTTTGCTACATGCCTACGCTCGGGCTGTCGAACTCCCTCGCTTTCCACAACATTGAGGACCAGGAGAAGCAGTTTCCGATGATTCGTGTTTTTGGCACGATCGGCTGGATCATCGCTGGTCTGTTCATTTCGTTCATCCTGTCGCAGTTCGTCGGTGAGGTTCCTGAACGAACCGCGGCGCCACTCTACACGGCGGGCGTCGCCAGCATTCTACTCGGCTTCTATAGCTTCACCCTTCCACACACGCCGCCGCCAGCGGTCGGTGAGAAAGTATCGCTTCGCTCGATTGCAGGAGTAGACGCGTTCAAACACCTGGGAAGCAAGCCGTTCTATATTTTCATCATCAGTTCCCTGCTTATCTGTATCCCTCTTGCAGCGTACTACAACTTCACCCAGATCTTCCTAGAGGCCGCCGGCTTCACAAAGATAACGGGTACCCAGTCGCTAGGGCAGATGTCGGAAGTCGTCTTCATGCTGCTAATGCCTTTCTTCTTCAAGCGCCTGGGAGTCAAGTGGATGCTGCTAGTGGGCATGGGTGCGTGGGTCCTTCGTTACGCCCTGTTTGCGCTCGGAGCACCCGACGCAGTCGTGTGGATGATTCTATTCGGAATACTGCTTCATGGGATCTGCTATGACTTCTTCTTCGTGACCGGCCAGATCTACGTGGACAAGAAGTCAACTCCCGCAATCCGTGGACAGGCACAGGGCTTTCTTGTGCTGGTGACTTATGGCGTCGGCATGCTCATCGGAGCACAGGTAGCGGGAGCGCTGCACAATTCGATTCTAACTGAAGGCGCGACCAGTTTGACGCTCGACCAGTTTCAAACCTTCTGGGCCATCCCGGCTGTGTTTGCGATCGCCATCATGATCTTCTTTGCGTTGATGTTCAACGACAAGGTCGACCGTGAGTTGGATACGCCAGCCGAGATTTCACCGGCGGACGCCGGACCATCTGAGGGTCTCGCTTAGAAGCGACGTGACGATCTCCCAACCTATCCCGGTCACTTTGATGCATAGACGCGATTTCCTCCTTTCAGGCGTCGGACTCCTGGGTACGACAGTTGCCGCCTGCACATCCGCCGATAGCAAAAGTGGACCCTCAAAGCGGTCTGCTACTGAGCAACGGTCATCGGACGCGCTGTTCACGATTTCACTCGCTCAATGGTCGCTCCACAGGGCGTTGCAATCCGGCAAGATGGACAACCTCGATTTTGCTACGCGATCTCGGAGAGAATTCGGAATTGAGGCAGTGGAATATGTCAGCCGGTTCTTTGCTGACAAAGCTTCCGACGAAGGATATCTATCCGAGATGAAGAGCCGTGCCGATGGGGAGGGGGTGCAGAGCGTGCTGATAATGTGTGACGGTCTTGGAAACCTTGGAAGCGCCGACGAATCGGCGCGGCAGGAAGCAGTAGAGAACCACTACGAGTGGGTAGAAGCTGCCAAGTATCTGGGCTGTCATTCGATACGCGTCAATGCGCTAGTCAATGATGAGGCGGAACCGTTCGCCAAGCAGCTTGAGCTTTCGGCCGTCGGCCTTCGCATGCTGACCGACTTCGCGGCCGAGTACGAGGTGAACGTGATAGTGGAGAATCACGGTTCATGGTCCAGTCATGGTGCATGGCTAGCTGCGGTTATCGAGAAAGTCGACCACCCCCGGTGCGGCACGCTGCCCGACTTCGGCAACTTCTGTATTCAATCCGGGACTGACGGAGCCTGCGCCGAATCCTATGACAACTACAAAGGCGTCGCCGAACTGATGCCTTATGCGAAGGCGGTCAGTGCGAAGTCGCGTCGCTTCGATGACGACGGCAAGGAATCGGACATCGACTTCGAGCGGTTAATGCGGATCGTTCTGGACGCCGGTTATCGGGGTTATGTGGGTGTCGAGTATGAAGGAGACGACCGCCCCGAAGCGGAGGGAATAAGGGCGACAAAGGCCCTTCTAGAGAGAGTGCGAGAGAAACTTCAACCGGAATACAGCAAGACGTAAGTATGAAGCAGTCAAACGTTACCTACTCGTGGTGTGGCATTCTGGCGGCATGCTGCGCTCTCCTGGTCGCGTGTCAGGCGAACGAATCCGATGCGCAGCGGGGAGCGACAAACTATTTGACAGAGCAGGAAATGGCTGACGGATGGGAGCTGCTGTTCGATGGTCAGAGCCTTGACAGGTGGCGCAGCTACAAACGAGAAGTCGTTTCAGATAATTGGCTCGTCGTCGACGGCGCGATTACCTGCGGGCCCTGCGTTGGGGGCGATGTTAATCTCCCGGGCGACTGGAATCGCTCAAATGATCTGATAACGAGGGAGCAGTTTCAGAATTTCGACCTGAGGCTGGAGTGGAAAATCTCACCCGCCGGCAACAGCGGCATATTCT
>JBFIPX010000206.1:0-5719 GCA_041609895.1 Rhodothermales bacterium | reverse complement strand
CCAATCATCGACCAGCGCGGCAACGCGCCACGACGATGGATCCGTCGAGTCATTTGGAGTCCCGGATGCTCGCGTTCTGCCGACTGAGTACGGATCGGAGGGTAAGGGAACGCCGCGGAAGGAAGTCGCCGCGACAACTAATGTTCAAAAGATGCGCGCGCGCGAAGCTGTATACGAATTTGTGGATTCACCTCCTGAAATACGCGGAGGACTGGGTGCGTACTACATCAACATCGAGTATCCAGAAGAGGCCGTCCTGAAGGGAATTGAGGGGCGGCTTCTACTACGCTTTGTTGTTGACACCGAAGGGCGCCCGACGGACATCAGCGTACGGAAATCGCTTCATCCGCTATGCGACTCGGCAGCCGTGCGGGCGCTCCGCGCTACCAAGTTCGTCGCGGGCTCGCAAAACGGAAAGAAGGTACCTGTGCGCATGCACCTGCCTGTTCGCTTTCGCCTGGTTGAGGCGGGCACGCTGGCCCGACCCCGCGACACACTAGGGGTCAGGCTCACTGAGTGAAAATGAGGTGTCGTCCGCAGGTCTTGGTTCGAGCGTGCCAAGTTGAAGCACGTTTCCATCGACTCGCTCCTCCCAACGACTCCGTCCTGAATCGTTTGCGCGGCTCCGGTGGAAGGCGGCGTTCCGGCCATCCTCGTCGACCTGAAGCGTACCACTTATCCGATGCCAGCGCTGCCGGAAGAATGAGCTGCTCCACGTGAGCTCAATTTCGACGGTGTAGCGCCGCTCGCCCTCGATGAACTGCCACGAGTCAAGATAGACGTACGTCCGACTTGGCCCGAAAAAGGAAGTTAGTCGCTCCAGAACACGACCTGCCGCCTGCTCGACGAAGTACCCTGCCTCAAGTTCACGGATCTCCCGGGCTTTTTTCTTGACGACCTTCTGAGCCGCCGCAAGACGCACCTCCTCCCCTCGCAGTCCGCCGATCACTTCAAAGTTGATTCGCGCCTCGTTTTCTTCAAGGAGCTTCGAACGCAGGTAGTAGCGGAAATCCCGATAGTTGTCGAGGCGCGCCAGGTTGAACCTTCCCGAGCGATGTGGAAAGGGGATTTTCACTCCCTCATCCTCGTGACCATCTACAAAGGCGTGCAAGAAACCTGTCACACTTTGGCCGCGGTCAATTTCTTCCCAAGACTCACCATCCCACTCCCTGCGCTCGACGACAAATTCGAGATTGAACCTGCCTCGCTCGATGTCACCGTCCTGTGGGTAGTCTATCGAGTGGTCTACCGAAACGCGTTTGGGCGACGCCAGAAATCCCTCCTGCTCGCACACATCGCCGTTGTCGAGCTTGCCGCAAACCTCGACGAGCATGGCCTCGGCATTGCCGAGGGATCGGTCCGGAACTGCGAAGGACGTTTCATGCCCTACATACAGCGTGTCGAAATCTGAATTCAAAAGCATGATCGTTGGAGGCGAGGCTGGAACCGCAGGCACGCTGGACATCAGCCCAACCTCCTTGAACGACACGGCCACTGTTATCGAGTCCCAGCCCGAGCGAACCAAATCCAGTTCTGAAACAGCGTAGCGATTGCCGGTCTGACAGCCCAGCAGCCACAGCAGGCCAGGAACGAGAAAAAATGCGAAGCGCATACAGAACTGAGGGTGGGGACGATGCTCTATTCCGCGAAACGATTCTCAAGCCCCGTTGTTGCGCTACCGTGGTCAAAACGCTAACTCGCCCTTGAGCACCGCTGTCAGAATCGCCGCGACATGAACGCCGTGAACGATCTCCTCTCGCTCGATCAACTCCGGCAACGATGATACGGCTTCGAGGCGCACGTGCACGTTCTCACTTTCTTCGGGAGAAGGCGCTGTCGAGCGATATGCATTTCTCGCCAAAAGGTAGTACGCGCGATTTGAATGCCTGCTGGGTTCTGGCGAGCAACGACCGATTGTAATCCACTCACGGGCGAAATAGCCTGTTTCCTCGGCGAGTTCTCTCTTCGCGGCTTCCAGAACAGTCTCTCCGGCATCGATGACGCCCGCCGGTAGCTCGAGGCATACCCGCTGGATGGCGTGTCGATACTGATCGATGAGAACGACGCGGCCGTCGTCCGTCACAGGAATCACACAGACCCAATCCGGGTACTCCAGCACGTGGAATTCGTCAATCACGGCCCCACCTGGAAGTCGGACGCGATCTTCGCGGACGTCCATCCATTTTCGTCGGAGGATGTAGCGACTTTCGAGTACTGTCCAGGGCTTGATGGGCGAGTTCATGACGGTACGCAGTAGAGATATGGCGAGGGCAATCGGGCATCATCGTGCCCGGACACGAATGTAGCCAAGACCACCACGGCGGGAACGACGCGCATCCGAAACAGTCTAATTTTCTATAATTGACATACGTTTTTTCATCGGAAAAGCGCTTTTTTTGCGGAGATCAACTCCCACTCACCACACTTCACAACCCAATGCCTGAATCATCCCTCCTTCCCGCGTCAGGACTTGCGGAGGCCGAGGACTTTCTGCCGATTAACGGCACGGACTACGTCGAGTTTTACGTTGGCAACGCCCGTCAGGCCGCACACTACTACCAATCTGCTTTTGGGTTTGAGGTCGTCGGATATGCCGGCCTTGAAACGGGACAGCGAGACCGCACCAGCTTTCTGCTGCAGCAGGACAAGATCCGGTTTGTGCTCACCGGTGCCATGTCGGGAGAATCGCCGATTGCGGAGCACGTTCGTCTGCATGGCGACGGCGTTCGCGACATCGCACTCTGGGTAGACGACGCACGCTACTCTTTTGAGGAGACCGTGCGCCGTGGCGCACAGGCCGTAAGTGAGCCTGTCGTCTTGACGGATGAGCACGGTGAGATCGTCCGGGCGTCGATCTCAACTTATGGCGATACCGTTCATACATTCGTCGAGCGAAGAAACTATAACGGGCTGTTCATGCCCGGCTTCCGTCCGTGGAACAACCCGTATTGGAAAGCGGACCCGATAGGACTCAAGTACGTCGATCACTGCGTCGGCAACGTCGACCTTGGTGACATGAACAAGTATGTCAGGTTCTATGCCGACGTAATGGGTTTCAAGCAGCTCGTGTCGTTCGACGACAAGGACATATCTACTGACTATACGGCGCTGATGTCGAAGGTCATGTCGAATGGTAACGAACGGATCAAATTCCCGATCAACGAGCCAGCTGAAGGTCGAAAGAAAAGTCAGATAGAGGAATACCTGGATTTCTACGGGGGCCCGGGTGTCCAGCACGTCGCCATGGCCACCGACAACGTCGTGCACACCGTGTCCGAACTACGTCGGCGTGGCGTCGAGTTTCTGCACGTACCAACGACCTACTATGACACACTTCAGGAGCGTGTCGGGAAGATCGATGAGGACATCGACTCCCTCAAGGAGCTCGGAATACTTGTGGACCGTGATGACGAAGGCTACCTCTTGCAGATCTTTACCAAGCCTGTACAAGACCGGCCCACCGTGTTTTACGAGATCATCCAGCGGAAGGGTGCACGATCATTTGGCAAGGGTAACTTCAAGGCCCTGTTCGAAGCGATCGAACGAGAGCAGGAACTAAGGGGAACGCTTTAAGAAATATTACGAGGCAAGTTGATGCCACACTATTTCAGGCTCGGAAAGGTACCGGCAAAACGCCACACCCAGTTCAGGCGACCTGATGGTCAGTTGTACGCCGAGGAGGTGATCGGGGCTGAGGGCTTCAGCGGGATATCCTCGATAGCATATCACCTTCATCCACCCACCGTGGTCGAACGCATCGAACCACCGATCCCCCACCGCATCGACTACGCAGATGATTATCATCTACGACACCGGCATATTCGGGGCTTCGACGTGGCATCGGAAGGCGATTACCTCGCGAGCCGTCGATATGTGATGGGCAATAGTGACGTAAGGCTTGCCGTATGCAGTCCGACGGAGCAGATGGACTACTTCTTCCGGAATGCGGTAGCCGATGAGATCGTCTTTGTGCATGAGGGTGAGGGCGTACTCGAGAGCCCGTTTGGCCGGCTCGAATTCAAGAAGGGTGACTATGTTCACGTTCCGCGGACTATTACGCACCGATGGAAATTTGAAGGCGAGACAAGGCCGCGTCTTTTGCTCATCGAGAGTTTTTCGGAGGTTCGCTTCCCGCGGAGGTACCGTAACGAGTTTGGGCAGCTGCTCGAGCACAGCCCGTATTGCGAACGCGACATCCGCCCGCCCTCCGAACTTATTACGTACGACGAAGAGGGAGAGTTTGACGTGCGAATCGCCAAAAACGGTGCTCTTCATCGGCTCTACTATCGGTATCACCCGTTCGACTATGTCGGCTGGGACGGCTATATGTATCCTTACACGTTTTCGATATATGACTTCGAGCCCATTACAGGCCGCATCCATCAGCCACCCCCGGTACACCAGACCTTTGCCGGCCGCAATTTCGTGATCTGTTCGTTCGTGCCTCGAAAGTATGACTACCACCCTGACGCGATTCCCGCTCCGTACAACCACTCGAACATCGACTCGGACGAGGTGCTGTATTATGTGGAAGGGAATTTCATGAGCCGCAAGGGTATTGACAGGGGTTCATTTACGCTGCACCCCGGAGGCATTGCCCACGGTCCGCATCCCGGCACTGTGGAGGCATCAATCGGCAAGGACGCCACCGAGGAACTGGCGGTGATGGTAGACACGTTTCGGCCGCTCAACATGACTCGAACCGCCGAAGCGGCTGAAGACAAAGAGTATGCATTCTCATGGCGGCCGGAAGCGCACGAAGCCGTTCCTAGTAACGGCAGATGACGTAAGCGCGTCGGCTTGGGTCAGCGGCGCGCGAACAACGTAGGTTCCTGCGACTCGCTCGGATTCCAGTCCTTCGTCCGATCAGAACTGGTGTTTCTACAATTCAGCTACGTTGCGATTCGCCGTCGCTATCCGGGCGTTCTTCGGATGAACGGGGCTCAAAGTCGAGCGAAGCGGAATTGATACAGAAGCGCATGCCGGTGGGTTGTGGACCATCCGGAAACACATGGCCGAGGTGTGCTTCGCACGAGGAGCAGACCACCTCGGTACGTCGCATCCCAAGACTCCGGTCCTCCTCCATGCCAACACTGGTATCGTCTATGGCCTTGTAGAAGCTCGGCCAGCCCGAGCCGGACTCGTACTTCGTTTCCGAGTCAAACAGCATCTGACCGCATACAACACATTTGTACATGCCATCCTCATGATGGTCGTTGTATCTGCCAGTGAAGGCGCGCTCAGTCCCTTTCTGCTGTGTGACCTTGAACTGCTCCGGAGAAAGCCGGCGCCGAAGTTCATCCTGCGATTCCTTCGTTTTGTCTTCCATTATTTCACCAGTAATATTGATGCCGTCGTCCTCTCGTCGTACTGCCGGCAACCCCTGCATACCTTGAACGACCGGGCAAACATAGGTCTCTGTCGCAACTTACGTCTCGATTCCCTAACCCCAGTTCCGACCACACAATAGCCAGCCGCAATGTCTCAAGCGAATCGCGGAATCGATGACCAGTTCCCTTTCGGCCAGGAAATCGCGTGGAAGCCCAACGCAGACTGGATCGAGGCGAGCAATCTCTCGTCATTCATGACAAAGCTCAACATCTCGTCCTACGATGAGCTGTACGAGCGGTCCGTCTCGGATATAGAATGGTTCTGGAAGGAGGCGCTCGCCGACCTCGAGATCGAGTTCTATGAGGACTACGAGCAGGTCGTTGATCTT
>JBFIPX010000205.1:0-5782 GCA_041609895.1 Rhodothermales bacterium | reverse complement strand
GTCGTCGTGCAGGAGCGCGTGGGTCGAAACGAGCCGTGCCCGTGTGGGAGCGGCAAAAAGTACAAACACTGCCACGGCGCTTAACTTAAAGTCGTTTTAGACGATAGGCAATCTTGTGTAGTATCTTGCAAGATCCACCCGCACGTCCGCGTAGGTACATATTGCGCAGGCGTTGTGTCACAACAAGTTAGTGGTCTATCACGTCTCCCTGTGCTCCGTTCCCTGCACATTTCGGACTATGCCCTCATCGACGACCTCAAGGTGGGGTTTGGTCCGGGTCTAAACATCATTACGGGCGAGACCGGAGCCGGGAAATCAATCCTCATCGGCGCGCTCCAAATGATTCTGGGCGAGCGGGCTTCGAAAGACGTGATCCGCCGGGGGGCGGAGAAGTCGATCATCGAAGGTGTCTTTGATCAGGTCGAGTCGCCCGCGATCCGTGCGGTTCTGGAGGAGCACGAGGTTGAGTGGAAACCCCTCCTCGTAATGCGCCGAGAGATCTCATCGTCGCAGAGCCGCGCGTTCATCAACGACACGCCGGCCACCGCCACAGCCATGCGCGCGGTTGCCGACTTGCTGCTCGACCTGCACGGCCAACACGAGCATCAATCACTACTTCGAACGGAAACGCATCTCGACCTGCTCGACCATTTTGGTGGGCACGCGGATGCTGTGGATGAGTATCACAGGGCCTTTCGCAAGGTGAGCAACGTCACGGCAGAGCTCGATCGCATGCGCCGCCGCAAGACCGATCTCGCCGACAAGAGAGAGCTGTATGAGTTCCAGATCCAGGAGATCGATGAACTCGGACCGTCAGTCGACGAGGAAGCGGCGCTCGCCGACGAACTGGAGAAGCTGCAGAACCGTGAGCGCGTCGCGGAACTGGCAGGCTCGCTATACGCGATGCTTTATGACGACGAGGACTCGGTCTACGATAGACTCGGTCACGCCATGCGCGAGTTCATGGAACTCGTACGGATGAATCGGGGCCTGGAGAAGACGTTTGCTGAACTGGAGTCGGCCAAGGTCGTGATTGATGAGGTTGCACGAAGTCTCGCCGAAAACGTAGAGGAGGTCGAGTTCGATCCGGAGCGCCTCGCCGAAGTTCGATCGCGAATAGCGGACTATCACCGCCTTGCCAAGAAATACGGAGGCACGACCGCGGCGCTCGTCGAACATCGAACGCACATCGGAAAAGAGTACGAGACTACCACGAACTTCGACGCCGCGATTGCGCGACTGGAGCGCGCACAGGAAGAAGGTTTCGAGCATCTGTCCCAGGTCGCCTTTCGCCTTTCCGAATTGCGGAAGACGTCCGCGACTGAGGTGGAGATTGCCATCGTCGAGGAACTCAAGAAGCTGGGCATCAAGAGCGCCGAGTTCGAGGTCCGGATCGAGAATACCGAGGACGAAGAAGGCTGGGTTTCTTCTCAATGGGAGAGCACTGACCCCACTCGATATGAGGCTACCGAGTCGGGGATCGATAGCGCGGAGTTCTATATCAGCGCTAACGTGGGTGAACAGCCCAAGCCGCTCACGAAGGTTGCTTCTGGCGGAGAGGTGAGTCGCATCATGCTGGCGATGAAGACGATTCTCGCCAAGAACGAGGCATTCCCGATACTCGTATTCGATGAAATCGACACGGGCATCTCGGGCGCCGTGTCACAGAAAGTGGGCGAGAGCCTGAGGAATCTGGGAGAGAATCACCAGATCCTTTGCATTACCCACCTGCCGCAGATTGCGGCCATGGCGGACTTCCACTACGTGGTCGAGAAGACGGTAGCGGGCCATCGGACGCGAACGTCCATTCGTCGTCTCGGCGACAAGGAGCGAACCGAAGAAGTGGCGACGCTCATGAGTGGTGCCGAGATCACCGAGGCTTCCATTCGGAGCGCGCGTGAACTCATGGCAATCTCAAGTCGAAACTCGTGGCGCGAGTCGACTGCCCAAGCCTCAAATTCGTGAGAAATCCGGGTCTCACGGCAGTTCGCGGTTGACTCCCTTCCTGCGTCCGCGTCATATTCGACATTCCAAATGACGCATCCGATCGGACGAGAGGTCTTTCATCATGGCGAATCCGGGAATCAGGTTTGGAACGGACGGCTGGCGGGCTATCATCGCGGATACCTACACGTTTGACAACGTGGCAGCCGTTACGAAAGCCACCGCCCAATGGCTTCGGAAGGAATACGGTGACTCGCCATCGGTGGTTATCGGACACGACACGCGCTTCCTTGGCCGGCAATTTTCGGAGCATTGCGCGAGAGTCTTCGCGGCTTCAGGCGTGAAGGTTGTTTTTGCCGACGCAATAACCACCACGCCGGCAATTAGCTGGGCGGCGCTGGAGTACGGACTTAGCGCCGGAATCGTTATTACGGCCAGCCACAATCCACCGGAATACAGTGGCTATAAGATCAAGGCCAACTTCGGCGGACCGGCCACTCCGGAAATGATCGCGGCCGTCGAAGCCGAGCTGGACCGGCTCGAATCGATCGGATCGCTTCCATCGTTCGAACAGGCGGTGCGAGATGGCACCGTTACGCTGCGAGACGTGCACGGTGAGTACCTCGAGCTTCTTCGACAACGGCTGGACATCGACGCCATCAAGAAGTCGGGGATAAAAATTGCCCACGACGCCATGTACGGTGCCGGCCAGGGAGTCATCTCCGAACTCCTTGGCGCAGATCGCGTGGTTGAACTCCGGAGTGAGCTCAATCCGGGCTTCGGTGGGCAAGCTCCGGAACCGATCGAGCGTAACCTGGAAGGTCTGTCGCGAGCCGTAGTCGAAGAGGGGTGTGCGGTTGGCATTGCGAACGACGGCGATGCAGACCGCGTCGGGATGTATGATGAAAAAGGCCAGTTCGTGAGTTCGCACCTGATGTTGGCCTTACTCGTGAAATACCTCCACAAGGAACGCGGATTTTCTGGCGAGATCGTTAAGACCTTCTCCACAACCCACATGCTGGATCGGATCGGCAAGGAGTACGGTCTCGCCGTCCGCACTACTCCGATCGGATTCAAGTACATCGCTTCGCAGATCGTTGACGGCGATGTTCTCGTGGGCGGCGAAGAGTCGGGCGGGATGGCGGTAAAGGGGCATATTCCCGAGCGCGACGGTGTCTACATCGGTCTTCTGATTGCGGAGATGGTGGTCAAGCGCGGCCTTTCATTGTCGAGCCTCGTTGACGAGCTGTATTCGGAGTTCGGAGGCCATTTCACCCATCGCGTCGACGTGCATACCACCGATGAGAAGAAGCGGGCCGTGCTGGACCGCCTCAGCTCGGGAAATGGACCGCTAGAGCTGGCCGGCCACGCGGTCGTAGAGACCCTGGACATGGACGGATACAAGTACGTCACTGACGGTGGCTGGCTGCTGGTACGTCCGTCCGGCACGGAGCCGGTGCTGCGGGTCTATTCGGAAGCAGGTGATACCGAGTCCGCCGAGCAGATCGTCGAGGACGCCATAGGACAGCTTGGCGTTTGAGTTGGACTGTAATCGTCAGCCGGAGCGGCGGCCCGGGTAATTGCGCGTAGCCTAAGGAACCGCGCGGCCTGGATCCCGGGTTGAATCGGCATGAACGCTGGCTTGACACGAACGGCGTGCACACACTCGCTACCACCTGCAGCGGCGTTGTGTTCACTCATCGCGTGCTCAATTATCGGCTGCGCCATACTCGAGGGCGCGGAAGAGGATGCGATCTTTGGGCTGACGACCGCAGGCGTCATCAGTCTGGGGTTCGAGGATAGCACCTTTCTTCCCTGCCAGTCGACCGAGGCTTGGTGGCTGAGCTGGCATGACGGCGTAGACCTGTGGCAGATGTACGAGGAAAAGGCGTCGAGACCACACGAACAGCTTTTCGCCGTCCTGCGGGGAGACCGTTCAAAAGAGGGATCCTACGGACATCTTGGCGGCTACGATCGCAGCTTCGTTGTGGTTGAGGTGATCGAGCTGCGACAATTGGATCCGGATGACTGCCGGGGTCCGGGGTCTTGAATGCGAACTAGGTTTGCCTGGCAAGCTCCGGCGATGTGGCGAACTGGCGGCCCAGATCCTTGCATATCTGCTCCAGGTACTTACGATCCGTCTCGTCGAAAGCCGCGGGCGTATCGGAATCGACGTCAAGTACGGCCAACAAATCACCTCCTGGAGTGAGGATCGGTACGACGATCTCGGACTTCGTCGAGGAGGAACAGGCGATGTGACCTGGAAACGCATCTACATCCGGAACCAGCTGCGTCCTTCGTTTAGTGGCAGCGGCACCGCAAACGCCTCGGTCGTACGCGATTCGCAGGCATCCATGACCACCCTGGTACGGTCCGATGACCAGCATTCTCCTTCCAACGGCACGGTAGAAGCCGGTCCAGTTGAAATGGTCAAATGAATTGTGCAGTTCGGAAGCGACGGTCGCCATCGCCGCAACCCAGTCGTCTTCATCCTCGAGCAGCGCCGAGATGTGAGCGATCACCAGTTCGTAGGCCGAAGCCCGTTCGCGATCAAGCACGGATTTTGAACCGTCAGTGGTCGTGTCGTCCGATAAGTCCATCAAGTGACATTCTTTTTTTGTCCGAATCGGCTATGCTACCTATGCTGTCCTCGTAGCAGCGGTCTGTCGCGACAGGCGCGCCCGGCGTTACAAATGCACGTTACGTGGCTACGTCCGCGTACTTCCATACCAGAAGCAGCGCAATCACTCCGCGTACTCCCCATGCGCCCGTGCGCAACCAGTTCGTCGCAACCAGTTTGCCGTGAGCCGCTGCATCGAAGCCGCCCATCAGTTTGTTGTGCAGCGGTACCTGAATAAATGCCGTCGAGGCCCAAATGATCGCAAGGAGAATGAGTCCGATCCAGATCGGGACTGATGATACCTGAGTTGGGCGTACTATGGCCAAGCCGACGGCTGTAGCGAGTTCGATCAGCATCAGGGGTGCAACGACCCACGTGATCCGGCTGGTGTGCAAGGCCTCGTACTCGGTGAACGAGCTTGTCCCAACCTGGGCGAACAAAGGGTAATGAACGACCTGAACGATCAGGATGACGCCAAGCATCGCCCACGTCGTTGCAAAGTGGGCAAGCAGCAATGTCTTGAAGCCGAGCATCAAATCCATCCGCCAGTCAGTTTCGTAAGTGATCTATGTGCCGTCATGGCTGTCGATTCTTCTTTCGAAAATGGCAGGCGGCTCAGGTCGTTTTCAAGTCGGTCACTATGGTTTCGGCCGCCCGTCGTCCGGCCAGCAGCGCTCCGTTAATGGAGGCTGTATCCATGTAATCGCCGGCCCGATAGATACCGGGTTCGACGCGTACATCTTTGCTGAGCGGGTCAAGGAAAGGGGGTCGTTGGTCAGGAAGAGCGTTGCGAATGTGGTAGGTCCGCAGATGAGAGAGCCCGGCAATGCCGTCACCGAACCATTCCAGAAGTTGATCGTGTACGGCCGATTTCAGGTCCGCGTCGCCTTCCCAATCGCCAAGAACGGTGACGGAGATCAGTGGCCGGCCTGTCTTCGAGTAGGAGGGCGCGACGTTCGTCATGACAGTAACATTGTTGATTGGGCCGATTCCGTCTCCGTTGAGTACGAGAACCGGATCCCGAAACGTCATTCGGTCTGCCGAAAAATAGAGATTATACGTGCTGACGTAGCCGGGAGCTATCTGTTTGGCGAGCAGCGCATTTGCCGCCGGCCCGTCGACAGCCACCACGATCGCTCGTGCTTTGAATCGTTCGCCGTCGCTTGCTACAACTTCGCCACGGCGCACTTCAGCGGCGCGGGTTTCGAGCCGTACGGT
>JBFIPX010000204.1:0-5869 GCA_041609895.1 Rhodothermales bacterium | reverse complement strand
GATGCCCAGATGACCCGTCATGTTGCCGGCAAGCATTGTCCGAAGATCGTCGAGGCCAAACTTTCGTCGCCAGATCGACTTCACGGTTTCATTCATCTTTGCACCTCAATGGGCGTCCCTGCAGCGCTTGCTCCTCCCGCGCCCGACAAGCCCGAGTACATCTCCTCGATCTCCGATTCAAATTTTTCGTAAATGGTAGACCGGCGCAGCTTCCTGGTGGGAGTGAGCTCTCCACCTTCCACCGTAAACGGCTTTTTCAAAACGGTGTACTTCTTTATCTGTTCGACCCGTGAAACGGACGCGTTGACATGCTCCACATGCTCCGCGATCTGGGCAAGATTGTGCTCGTCCGAATTCACCGGACAAATGAGAGCCGAAAGATACGGCCTGTCATCTCCCACGACGATCGCCGCCTCTACCGCGGGGTGGCGACCTAGTGCTCCCTCCAGATGCTGCGGAGCGATGTTCTTTCCACCGGATGTTATGATGATGTCCCGGCGGCGACCTGTGATCGTAAGGCTGCCATCATCGTTCAGTCTTCCGAGATCTCCTGACCGCAGCCAGTCGCCATCGAAGATCTCAGCGGTCTCACGGGGATTGTTGAAATAGCCCTTGAACACGTGAGGTCCACGGATCATGATTTCATCATCCGGAGCGATCTTGACCTCGCAGTTCGTAAACGGTCGTCCGACGTTACCCCTTGGATCTTCCCCCGGTCGATTGAAGGTAGCCGGCCCTGAACATTCAGACAGGCCGTAGATCTTTCTTATCTCGATGCCGACTGCGGAGAAGAAGTCGAGTATGTCGTCGCTCATGGGTGCGGCACCGCAAGCCACCGTATGCGCCCTGTCCAGCCCAAGCGCTTTTCGAATGCGGCGAAGCACGAGGCGATCGGCCAGAAAAGATGAAAACCCGTCTCTGTCGGCTCCGGCGGACAACGCCCAGTTTAGCAAACGCCGCCTGACGGCAGTCTCTTCGGACCTGGAATGGATCACGTGATACACCTTCTCCCACACTCTTGGTACGCCGAGAAAGATCGTGGGCCGGGCGGTTCGCAGGGCGGCGGGCATCAGCTCAATCCTCGGACAAAAGTACACGCAGTACCCCGCAGCAGACGGCCCAAGAACACTGATCCCATGTTCCGCCACATGCGCGAGCGGAAGGTAGGAGAGCACGGCGTCGTCGTCGCGCATTTCCGTCAGTGCCTCAAGGCCCATCCGAGTGGCTGCCAAAAGATTACCGTGTGAGAGCATCACGGCCTTGGGAGAACCGGTCGTGCCGGACGTGTAGACCAGCGTCGCGAGATCGCCGACCGACACAGGTGCCCGTCGGCGCGCGGGCTCCTCAGCAGCGATACCTGACCCGAGGTCAGCGAGGTCCTCCCACGATATCGCGTCTTCGAAACGAGGCGCGGTATTCATCGTGATAACCTGCCGCAACGCGGGTAGGCGCCCTTTCACGACGCGTACCTTTTGAAGTTGAAGCTCGTCCTCTACGACGATGACAGTGGCTCCTGAATGCCGGAGTACATACTCCACCTGCTCGTGCGGACATGTCGAATAGATACCCAGCGGAACCGCTCCAATCGACATCGTAGCGAGATCACTGATGGTCCACTCCGAACGGTTTGATCCGAGTATTGCGACACGGTCCCCAACCTTGACATCCAGCGCGATCAGCGCCCGCGCCACCTTCAGGACCTCGGCTGCATACGTTTGCCAATCGGCTATCGACCAGCGCGGTAGCGCTTCGCCGGCCACCTCTATCAAGTCAGCGAACGCATCTCTCGACGGGTGCTCGCGAGCGCGCTCGAAGAACAGATCGGGAATAAGTCTCTCGCTCATTCTACGGCACTTGCCTCGTCAATCCTCACTCGGTGCTCATCGCCTTCATGATCACCTGGCTATAGACGCCGGAGCCTGGCAAGTTCTGGCCACCATCTACCACGAGGAGCGTTCCAGTGATAAAGGATGCCATTGGGCTCGCCAGAAATACCGCTGCTTGGCCAATATCCTCCACCGTGCCGAATCTGCCGATGGGAATCGAAGCCTTAAGTTGCTCCGATACGCTCGCCGGTGCGAGGCGCCTAAACCCTTCGGTACCCTGTATGGGGCCGGGAGCGATGCTGTTGGATCGGATCCCGAATCGCCCCCATTCGAGCGCAAGGTTACGCATTAAGTTGTCGATTCCCGCTTTGGCGGCACCGGCGTGAACCTGCCCGTAATACGGCGTGAAGGCTTGGCCGGCCGAAATGAAAATGACGTTTCCTTTTGTCTCACGCAGCTGGTCGAAGCCGGCCCTCGCGGAGTTGAAAGATCCAAGCAGGTCGATGTCGACGACACTCTTGAATCCATTCGGGCTAAGCGCTTCAGCGGGCGAGAGAAAGTTGCCGGCAGCACCACAAATCAGACAGTCGATCGGTCCCAATTCCTCCCGCGTCTTTTCGAAAGCGACTGCCAGGGCGTCAAAATCCCTAACGTCCGCCACGGCGATGATGACATCGGCTCCGAGTGTCTCCAATTCCCCCGCTGCGGCCTCGAGCTTTTCAGCCGTCCGCCCACATATGCCGACACGTGCCCCCAGTGCGGCGAAACTCCTCGCAATACCGAGGTTGATTCCACTACCACCGCCGGTCACAAAGACGGTCTTATCTTCAAAAAGACCCGAAGGCCAGAACTCGTTCAGCTGCATTAGCAATCTCCTTGAAAATGAGCCACAAGGTAACGAAACCGCAGCTGACGGCGAAGCAGTGACACCCAGCCGCCGACCGGATCCTTCCTAATCGTGCTTCCAACATAACTACATAGACAGATGCCGATCACGCACGCAGCCACAGATGCCGAACATCGACCGGAAGCCATCCGGGCCCGCCTATCACTTCGATACCGCCACAGCTACCTTGGCGACGCCGTCCTTGGAGCGATCGACGGTTGCGTTACGACGTTTGCCGTCGTCGCAGGCGCCGTGGGAGCGGGGTTTCCAAATCTCGTTGCCGCTGTACTGGGGGTAGCAAACCTGGTGGCGGACGGCTTCTCCATGGCCGTCAGCAATTACCAGGGAACGAAGAGCGAGCGTCACCTACTCGACCAAGTCCGCGCGACTGAAGAGCACCACATCGAGAAGGTACCGGAGGGTGAGCGAGAGGAGATACGCCAGATCTTCTCTGCGAAGGGTTTTGCAGGCGACACGCTCGAGAGCATCGTGGAAGGCATCACGAGCAATCGAAAGGTCTGGATCGACACCATGATCCGTGAGGAATGGGGACTTCAGGTCGAAGGAGCCGATCCGCTGCGCGCAGCACTAGCCACGTTTGGAGCGTTCATCGCCGTAGGTTTGCTGCCACTCATACCTTTTCTGGTCACGATGAACTCAGCGGATCAATCCTTTGGCATCAGCGCCCTCATTACGGCGGGAGCATTCTTTGTCGTCGGGTACGTCAAAGGCAAGGGCACTGACAAGTCTCCGTGGCTGTCGGGGTTGGAAACGATGCTCTCGGGAGGTGCGGCGGCCCTGCTGGCTTACGTGGTTGCCTCCTGGCTGCACGGCTTGTATGGATGACCGGTGGGGACCCCGCGATGCCCGAGCTGAGTGAACTAGGCTGAAGCCGCCACTTGCTCGTTCCACGAAGATGAGTATAGCCCGCCCATGGCGACCAGTTCTTCGTGGGTCCCTGACTCTACGATGCCACCATCCTTCATTACATGAATGACATCCGCGCGGCGGGCAATCGTAAATCGATGGGTGATGATAATCCCGATGCGATCTTCGACCAACGACTTGAAGCGGTCGAACCACTCACCTTCGGCCCACGAGTCCAGCATGCTTGTCGGTTCGTCCAGAACGAGAATAGGCGCATCCCTATAGAATGCGCGCGCCATGGCGAGGCGTTGCCACTCACCGCCACTTAGCTCCTGACCGTCCACGAACCATCGGCCAAGGAGCGTCTCGTATTCGGAGGGCAGCGACGTGATCTTGTCGTGTATGCCCGCGCTCCGTGCCGCAGCCTCAAGCTGGAGCGAATCGGGGAGCGAACCGAGTTCGCCATACGCAATGTTATCCGCTGCCGACGCATGGTACTGCACTGGAAACTGGAACAAGACGGTCGTCTGTTTCCATACATCGTTCGGATCCAGGAACTTCATGGAGATACCGTCGAGGCTCACCTCGCCTTCCGACGGGTCGTAGAAGCGGCACAGCAGCTTCAATAGTGTACTCTTACCAGCGCCATTTTCGCCGACGATTGCGACGGTCTGGCCCCGTTCAAAATCGACGCTAACGTTCTTTAGAACGAGAGTTTCAGTGCCCGGATAGCTGAAGGAGACATCTCTAAATCCGACATTGGAAGGTTTTCTTGTCAATCGGCGGGTAGCCGGACCCGCCGTTAGAGGTTCGAGCGACATGAAGTCGAAGAGTTCGGAGACGAAAAGGCTCGAATCATATACCTGTCCAATGCCCACCAGCATGGTGCGCATCAGGTTCTGGCCCCGGCTGAAGGCCTGGTAGAACAGGGCCACATCGCCGAGCGTGGCGAGACCCCGAAGTGCGCGGAGCGTTATCCAGACCATCACCGCCGCCGTAATGACGAGGGCAGCGAGCGCGGCAGGTATGGCTTCGATGAGTTGTCCGCGCTCGAGTGCGATACGTTCGCCGCGCAGGCGCTGCCTGAGCGACTGGTAGAGGTCACGGAAATGCGTGCCAAGACCAAACAGGCGCATCTCGGCCGCGACCGAGCTGTGCGTTAGAAGCGTCTCGTAGTACTGCGCCCAACGCTCATCCGCCGTCCGCTTTTTCCACCACGCGTGGCGGCGTCGACTGAATCTCAAGGCGACGACCAGTGCCGGGACGGCACCGATAATGAGTACGAATGGCAGCCACCAGGCATAGAGAAGAATCAGGGCCGCCATACCCAAAAGCGTCACGAAGCTCTGCAGCACGCCGCCTAGACTCTCCAGCATGACAAGGGGCCGCTGCGCCACCTCACCCATCACGCGATGAAGCCGGTCGTGGTACGCCGAGCTTTCATAGAAGGCGAGGTCGAGACGGTTTGCCTGGGTGTGAATCATCCCTCGAAGATGATCGCGGAATGTCTCCGAAAGGGCTGTCCGGATCCATCGACTGACGCTCGAGAGAACGTGACCGAGGAGCAACAGCGAACCCATGATCACGCCAAGGATCACCAGACCGCGGATCGACGATGCCTCAACACCCTGTCCGATCGCATCGACGAGCTCGTCGATCAGGAGCTTGGAAATGTAGATCGTTAGTGCGGGCAGGACGCCTTGCACAATCAAGGTCGCCGCCCAGGCGACCGTCCAACGGGAAGTGGCATCAAGTACCAGGCGCAGGGCGCGCCGCACCAGGGAAATCCGCTTCCGTATTTGGTTTAACGCTTTCACTTCAGCGCTGATACGCCAGGTAGGACAACTATCGTGAGGGAGCTCACAGCCCCTGCTGTATCAATCGGTGTGTCGCTCAGAAATTATAGCCGCTGAGCCGGGCCGTCAGACCGAGTTTGACATAATGCGGTCGGGCTACAAACAAGCAATGCACGGCCCGCGATGCGAACCGTGCACGAAGCTTGTTGCCAAATCTTTGCGTAAAGACTACGAGAACTGACTCGAGCTGGCTCCGCCTCCCCCGATAATGTTGCCATTACCGCTTGGCAGAAACAGCTCAAGAATCTCACCTAGCCAATCATTGGCCGCGTGCCAGGATTTCGTGCTCGTAATCTCCTCGATCCGCCCAAATTCCACGAACTCCGGCGTCGAATAGGCTCTCTTCTCAGGGCTATGCATGATTTTCATGTCCGTTAAGTGATGGGCCACAAGGCCGTACTCGTCTTTACTGAAATAGTTAAACGTCTCAGTTT
>JBFIPX010000203.1:0-5887 GCA_041609895.1 Rhodothermales bacterium | reverse complement strand
GGGCGTTGCCGAATTCGTAGCCGAACGAATAAAAACGAACGTTCGAAAATTGGAAGGAGCTCTCATACGACTCATCGCACACGCCAGTCTGCACAACCGAACCATCGACCTGCCGTTCGCGCGTGAGATACTGCGCGATCTCCTCGAGGAAAAGCCCACTCAGATCGACATCGAGGAGATCAAACGGCAGGTCGCGGATTACTATGACGTCTCACTGGATCTGCTGTCCGCAAAGACGCGACGCCGCGAGATCGTACAGGCGCGGCACACCGCCATGTACTTCTGCAAGCAGCTCACAGGCCAGCCGCTGAAGACCATCGGTCTTCGTTTTGGCGGCCGCGACCATTCGACCGTCATCCACGCGTGTAAGGCTGTCGAGGACCGTTTCGATACGGATCCCACCTTCCGTAAAGAACTGGACGAAGTCCAGACGAAACTGCAGTCGCGCAGTCTGGTCAACTAGCGCGTTTCAGGTTTTGTCCCCTGCGGTCCTCGACACACGCGTGGGCTGCCCCTTGTAGATGGATCCGGGGCGCCCGGGCCGGCGTACGCTATCCGCATCCCCACTTCGCTCGATATGACGGTCCGACCTGTACTCTATCTACTTCTTCTGCTGCCGTTGGCGGCCTGCAGCGAGCCGGAACCACTCCGTACACCGGACTGGATCGAAGGCCGCTGGCGGGTCGCACTCACGGTCCCGGGTGGCGAATTGCCATTCATCATGAATGTCGTGCAACGCAACGGGATTGTGGCTACGATCATTAATGGTGAAGAGCGCGTGACCACCCGCGATGTGGGGTTGCTGGGCAATCGCGTCGTGATCGCCCTAAACGTATTCAATTCCAGCATCGATGCCATGCTGGAGCAGAATGGCCTTGTCGGGACGCTATCTATCGTTCGAGAAGGCGGACGCCGGCAAGTAATACCCCTCCGAGCAACGAAAGGCACGGACAGCCGCTTTCCGGATTTCGGTGTGAAACCAACCGTCGACGTCACTGGCAGGTGGGAAGTCGTCTTTCGGGGCAAGTCTGGAGACAGGACCCCGGCGGTGGGTGAATTCAAGCAAAACGGCGGCCTGCTGCTCGGCACGTTTCTGACGTCCACCGGTGACTACCGTTACCTGGCGGGCGACGTTCAGGGAAACCGGGTCAGGCTTTCATGTTTTGACGGATACCACGCCTTTCTATTTCGCGCGGAGGTACATGACGATGGCGTGATGCGGGGCGACTTCTGGTCGGGAACACACTGGCACGAAACATGGACGGCAATACGAAATGAAAACGCAAAGCTGCCCGATGCCAATGCGCTCACATTTCTGAAGCCCGGATACGACCGACTCAACTTCTCATTCCCCGACACGAGCGGCAGCCTGGTTTCATTTTCAGATCCACGATTCGATGACAAGGTGGTGCTGGTTTCGGTGTCGGGCACGTGGTGTCCAAACTGCCACGACGAAGCGGCCTTTCTTCGGCAGCTCTACGAGGACTATCATGAACGGGGCCTGGAGATCGTCACCCTCATGTACGAACATGTTGAGGGCTTCGAGGCGGCTGCCCGGCAAGTGAGTGAGTTCCAGAAGTGGCATGACATCCCGTACCAATTACTGGTCGCGGGCACCTCGAACAAGGTTGAGGCCTCAAAAACGCTCCCGATGCTAAACCAGGTAGTTGCCTATCCGACCACGATCTTCGTCGACCGGGGCCGGCAAATACGAAAGATCCATACCGGCTTCACTGGACCCGGAACGGGTGACCACTATTCCCGGCTGGTCCGTGAGTATCGGGAGTACGTCGAGTTTCTGCTAGCCGAACCGGTTAGCGATCTCGCTCGTTCCTCGAACGCCCCCTAGGAAGAGACCCCGAAAAAGGTACCAACATGGCTCAGAGAATACTGCGCTACAAAGGGAACGACATCAGCGTCAGCTACGACCTGAAGAAGTGCATCCACGCAGCGGAGTGCATTCACGGACTGCCGCCGGCATTCGACCCGAAGCGGAAGCCATGGGTCGACCCGGACGCTGCCGATGCCGATGCCATCGCCAAGACGATCCATCGGTGCCCAAGCGGAGCGCTTCAGTACGAGAGGCATGACGGTGGCGGCGCCGAGCCGGTGCCCGACACGAACACAGCGGCGATCCAGGCAGACGGCCCCATCCATGTTCGGGGCCGCGTAGAGGTGCGTGACCACGACGGCCGGCTGCTGTCCGATGCGCCGCGCCTCGCGCTGTGTCGTTGCGGCCTGTCATCGAACAAACCCTTCTGTGACAATAGCCACGTTGAGGGTGACTTCGTGGACCCCGGACACCTCGGTCGGGGAGGCGTCTTCGTAGATGATATGGTCGACGCGGATGGACTACTGACAATCACCGTGGTTGAAAACGGGTTTCTGCGCCTGTCCGGTCCCGTGACCATCGTGGGAGCAGAGGGGGAATACAGGGAAATCACCAAAGGGACGCTTTGTCGCTGCGGCGCTTCCGCAAACAAGCCCTTCTGCGACAGTACGCATCGGGAAATCGGGTTCACGGGCTGACGACTCAAGACCGGAGCTGCACCTATGGGAGAACTTATCATCGTTGGAGACCGCGTGCTTATCGAACCGGATGAAGGGGAAAAGCAAACGGCGGCGGGTCTCGTGTTGCCAGCCTCGGTCACTGACCGGGAGAAGGTCGCCAGCGGCAGGGTCGTGCGAACCGGACCAGGTTATCTGATGGCGAATCCGGAGTACGCAGAGGACGAGCCATGGAAGGCATCGCGGGAGGCCGTCAGGTATCTGCCGCTGCAGGCCCGTGCAGGCGACGTCGCGCTGTATCTCCGAAAGGACGCGGTCGAAATCAGCTATGAGGGCAAGGCGTTTTTTATCGTCCACCACGCTGCGATACTTGCGCTTGTACGCACCGATTCTGATGATATACTAGACAACCTCGGGATCGATGAAGACTAATTCGCCTGAAGGCTCTAATAACCTCCCATACACCAATGCGGTTCGGTCATGAAGGAGATCGTACTCGGCGGGCTGCTGCTCGTGTCAGCCGTTCTGCTCTTTGCCGCGGCCGTCCTCGAATGGGGCAGGTTGTCCACCATTTTGTCGGGGCTCTTCTTCGTCGGAGTGGCGCTCGTGTGGATCGCATCCAACGCGTATTCGCGATCCTAGCCACTGAAGACCCCGGACTGGCTTGTTGATGCGGACGGCGGAAAAGGTCTTTAATGGTTGAAAATCAGGGCCGGATCGGATACCTTCGAAGAAGAAGCGTCTGGCTGAATGGTCTCTCTGGAACGCGATGATGCGCAGCCGGGATAGGTTGCAATTACAAACGCTGAAGGCGGACTATCACGAAACTGTGATACACCTTGACGGGGAGGTAACTTGATGAGAGTAGCCACAGTTCTTGTTCTCTCTTTGCTCACATCGACAACCGTACTGGCACAGCAAACGAATCCGCTGGTTGGTACGTGGGAAATGGTCTCGCAGCGTCAGATCTATCCGGACACCACCCTTGATCGCGGCAGGTTTCTCGGTCCATCATACAAGATTCTGAACGAAACCCACTTCGCGTTCGGCAGACAAACAATCGTTGGCGGCGTTGTCGAAGATGACGTATATGCCGGTGGCGGCCGATACGAATATGACGGCGATTCGACATATGTGGAGTATGTCGAGTACCACGAGTCCGCGCCGACAGTCGGCCTGACCATTGAGTTTCACTGCAGGCTCGAAGGAGATAGTCTGTGGTATCACACCGGGCAGATCGGCAACATGCGTCTGGAAGAGGTCTGGCGCCGCGTCAAGTAAGGTCATTCTGCGCCTGGACGCGTCTTTTCTTCCGGAGAGCGGCCGCGGCCGGTGACCTCATTCCGCCCGTCCGGCGCGCGTTTCCACTAGCTCCTAAGATTCCCATCCAGAAGAGGTATCCCATGTACAAAGGAGTCTATGGTAGAAAGGATCGTCTCGTGCAGCAGAAGCGGCACGATGTTTATCGTAATGGACGGAAGCCCCCCGAACCAACGATTTGTCCGGACTGCGGGGCGGTTTTTTCCGGCGGTAGGTGGGCGTGGGTTGACGAGGCTGTTGATGCCGTCAACGAAACAAAATGCCCGGCGTGTCAGCGCATAGCGGATAACCTGCCTGCGGGAATCGTAGAAGTGTTGGGTACCTTTTTCGACGAACACCGCGAAGAGGTGATTGGGCTAATACGGAACACCGAGTCGCTGGAGAAAGGTGAACACCCGCTCGAGCGGATTATCACGATTAAGGACCGGGATCACGGTCTCGAAATCACGACCACAGGCGTGCACGTGGCACGGCGGATTGGCGACGCCCTTTCACGCTCCTATCAGGGCAACCTCGAATTCACATACGGCGACGCTGAAAAGACGATTCAGGTCTCGTGGGTTCGTAACAATGGCGAGAGTGAATAGGGAGTTCTCGCCCTCCTACTGAGTCCGCGCCCCGCTTTAATCATCATTAGTCGGGAGGATGGCCGTTCGCGAGATACTCCTGTTGGGGAATCCGGATTTGCACCGGGAGTGCGCTCCGGTCGAACGACATGAGCTCGACGCCGTCCACAACCTGATAGAGGACCTCCGGGATACGCTCCGTGATTTCCGACGACGACGTGGAGCTGGCCGAGCAATTGCCGCCCCCCAGATCGGAGTCTTCAAGAGGATCGTCTACATGGAAATCGACGAACCTGTCGTGTATATCAACCCGACGCTGGAGCCGCTGGGTTCCGAACGGATCATGCTTTGGGACGATTGCATGAGTTTTCCAGATCTGCTCGTGCGCGTGCGTCGTTATCGAGAGTGTCGAATTACCTACCGCGGCGAACGTTGGGAAGAGGTCGAAGCCGTATTGAGAGACGATCTGTCAGAGCTTTTGCAGCACGAGTGCGACCATCTGGACGGCATCCTTGCCGTATCGCGCGCCGTTGACGAACGGTCGTTCGCACTTCGATCCGAGGTTCCGCTCTCCCAGAGGGGAATCCAACCGGCTTCGAATACACCATGAACGTTTCCCATAAGTCTTCGGCACGCCGTGTTCAGGATGCGCTTGAGGCGGCAGGGTTCGACCTCGCCGTCACCGAGCTGCCCCAATCCGCGCGGACAGCACATGACGCCGCGCTCGCGATCGGATGCTCCGTAGCTCAGATCGCTAAATCGATTGTGTTTGAAGGCGTAGACTCAGAAAATCCGTTGCTAGTGGTTGCAAGCGGCATCAATCACGTAGATGTGGGCCGGCTTTCGGACCTGGCAGGGGAATCTGTGGTGATGGGCCACCCGGACTTTGTCCGCGCAGCAACGGGTTACGCGATCGGTGGGGTCCCGCCCGTAGGGCACCCGCGGCCGATTCGCACCTGGATTGACGCCGACCTAATGCAGTATGACGAAATCTGGGCGGCCGCCGGAACGCCTCATGCCGTCTTTCGGCTCACTCCCGGGGTTCTCGTAGATATTACCAGCGGCATCCTCGTTAACATCGCAAGCTGACTATGTGGCTTCTTGGTGTCTTAGGGTTTGCCGCGGGACTCGTGCTCATCATCTATTTGGTCGACGTTCTGTCGAGTACGTCTGCAAGTCGCATCGAGGGCAATCGGCGAGACGAAATATTGCGGCGCACGAAGGAACTGACCAGGCAATGGAATGAACGCAGGTGGCAGAAACGAGACGACGGCGATGGTCCGGACCAGCCGAACGCGACCGGATAGCGTCGCAGACGGCGACACAGCACATGTTTGGAGTCGCTCTGTCGTGACCGGCCCATGCAACACGACGGAGCAAAAACAGAAAGGCCCGGGTTCCACCAAACCCGGGCCTTCAAGAATCTAGGATCGGTTTCCCAGGCCGAATCCTAGTCCACCCAATGTCAGAAGTGCTTGACTAGAAGTGCACAG
>JBFIPX010000202.1:0-5929 GCA_041609895.1 Rhodothermales bacterium | reverse complement strand
CGGGCCGTCAGTCAGATGGTCCGAGCCGTCGACGGCATCAATCTGGGCCAGGGCATATGCGATCTCCCAACGCCTGAGTTGCTGAGGAGGTCAGCCATGGACGCTGTCGATCGCAGCCTCGCGACCTACTCACATCATGCGGGCATCGAGCCGCTCCGGGAATACATACTCGATAAGGCTCGCTCCTACAACGGAATTCCGGTCGAATCCATAGACAACATCGTGGTCAGTGCCGGTTCGACGGGCGCCTTTGCCACCGCCATTCTTGCCATCCTTGATCCCGGAGACGAGGTGATCGTCTTTGAACCATTCTACGGATACCACGTCAATCTGGTGAGGGCGGTCGGGGCCGCAGTCGTTAGTGTTCCGCAAACCGTCTCTGACTGGAACATCGATTTCGACGACGTCGAGGCCAGCGTCTCCGACCGAACGAAGGCGATTGTCGTCACCACGCCCGGTAATCCGAACGGGAAGGTATGGTCGCTGGCGGAGCTCTCGCGCGTAGTCGAAATTGCGAAGCGCCACGACCTGTGGATCATCACCGATGAAATCTATGAATACATCGTATACGACGACCACAAACACGTCTCCGCTGCCTCACTGCCGAACGGTTACGATAGGACAATCACGATCTCTGGTTTCTCAAAGACCTTCAACATGACAGGGTGGAGACTGGGCTATTCGATATCTCCATCGGTGACCGCCGATAAGATCGGCCTGTTGAACGACTTGTTTTACATTTGCGCTCCCACGCCGCTCCAGCACGGTGTAGCCGCCGCGGTCGACCTGAGTGAAACCTACTACGAGGAGATGCGAGTGGACTACGCGCGCAAGCGGCACCTCCTGTGCAAGACCCTCGAATCAGTCGGATTTGAGGTTTCGTGGCCTGATGGCGCCTATTACGTGTTGGCAAGCATCCAGCCGCTTGCTGAGCGGCTACCGGGTTTTGACAACGATCGAATTGCCTGCCGAACCCTGATCGAAAGATGCGGGATTGGGTCAGTATCCGGCTCTTCGTTCTTCTTTGACCAAAGGGTCGGAAGCAAATACCTGCGATTCTGCTTCGCCAAGGAAATGGATGAACTTGAGATGGCTTGCGAACGACTCGAAGAAGCTTTTGCCTCGTAGATGACGCAGCCGGATCGCAACCGATGGATCCCGGCCGTCAACGTTTCCCATCCTATCACGGAGCGAACCTCGGCCGGCGACCGGACCGGCCCTCGTACTAGCCCGAAACACCCACCTGGCGAAGGGCCTCGAGCACGTCGTCATGAAGATGACCATTCGTGGCGATGACTCCGGTGTTCGTTTCGAGTCGCCCCCCATGACTGAAATCGAGCGGCTTCCCATCTATGTCACTAACACGTCCACCGGCCTCCTCGACGACAAGCAATCCTGCCGCATGGTCCCAAATCTTTTCGACGTAGTTGGGTCGGGTCGGGAGTCGCATGTAGATCTCCGCATCCCCACGGGCTACAATCGCGTACTTGGCCTGACTGTCGAGGCGAATGGAATCTTCCGTGATGCCCAACACCTCTGCCACGTCCGCAGCATCTCCGTGCGAGCTATGACCGGACTCGACTGACTCGCAAAACCGTGCCCTTTTTGTATCTGAGACGCGGCTCACGTGGATCGGCTTCTCCTCTCCCTCCGCGTAAAGCGGAACCGCCCAGGCCCCTTGATTCTTCGCGGCCACGAAAGCCTGCCCGAGAGAACCATTCTCATCCGGCAGATTGGGGCAGGCGAGCGCAGCCACAACCACTTCACCTTCCTCAATGAGAGCAAGAGCGACCGCATACTGATCGCTGCGAAGAAACCCTTTGGTGCCGTCGATGGGATCGAGTGTCCATAGGCGACGGCTGTGATCGCGAGCGCCACCCCGGTCGATCAGACGAAGCACGTCGCCAGCCGCAACCCCGGGTATAATCTCTCCCACGTAGCCGACAATCCGATCAAGGACCGACGCATTGCCTTGTTCACGAAGTACAGACGCATCCTCCTCACCGATAACGGGGTCCGATGCAAATCGAGATTCCAGCACGTGACAGACGACCGCCTGGCTTCCAAAGTCTGCCACCGTGACTGGGCTGCGGTCCTTCTTTTCTATCGTATCCGGGCTGATGCCTTGCTGCACGGAACGGCACAATCTAGCCGCTTTTCGAACGGCGTCGAGAGCGGCGGCCTTCTCCTCGCTGTAGATATCTGGCATTCTTGCTTGGCTTGTTGTGTACGTTGCTACAGCTGCCCGTATTCGGGAAGACGCGCCAGGAAGCGGTGTGAGCGTTCATCGAAGTCGACCCGAAAACAGTAGTGCACTGACCCGTTCGTTACAATCACATAGGGCGCACGCACCGCCGTGTTGTAGCGACTCACCTGGTCAAACACGGCCTGCGTGACTGGCATGTCCGGCGATTTGCACTCAACGATGATGAGCGGGTTTGTTGACCGGTCGAACACAATGATGTCTGCCCGACGTCTCATCCCGTTGTAAGTGAACGCTTTCTCCACGGCGATAAGTCCAACGGGTGCACGAACTATGTCGATCAGATATGCAAGAGTGTACTGCCGCACCCACTCCTCGGGCGTGAGCCGGACGAACGTTCTCCGGACAGGGTCCCGCACGAATTCCTTTCCGTCTCGCAGGATCCTTGTAAGCGATACCTCCGGCACAGCCAATTGGACGGGCTGCCGGGCGTCGGGTTTGGTAGCTGTGGCCATGCCGAAATCTACCAAACAGATGTCAGTCACCCTCCGGATTACCGGATAGTTCACCGAAGGCCTCGTCCGCGTAGCCCGTCAATTCCACGTATCCTTCGCCGGTTACCGGTTCTCCTCCTGCCGTCCCAACTATAGAAACGGCGCCTTCCCAGTATTGGACCGCGAGCCTCAGTTCTTGATCATCGAGGATCGGTTGTATATCAAGGCGAATCTGCCTGTCCGGAATCTCCAGCCGCCAGCCCGAAGGATACTCCGCACCCGAAGCGCCGCTCTTCCATCGATCCGTGACCTGCAGGATCAGGTCCGATCTGTCGAGGCGAATGGCGTTGCCATCCTCTGACACCACCGTACCCTCTACAAATGGCTGCTTGACTGCCGGATCCTGTTCACGCACCTGAAAATACATCAGGTCCCAACCGTTGGATAACCGAAGGGCAAACCAGTCCCACCCCACTTGTGTAGGACCCAGCGCACTGGTGCTCCACTCATGGTCCATCCACGTCAGGCCCTCCACCTCGCATACTCTTCCACGGACCGTGACCCTTCCCTTGGAGCTCAGACGCGTGAAAGAATAGTAGTAGGATGCGTTATCTGGTTCGTGACTCTTTGGACTCAGACCGTTCTCTCCGTGGAAAACTGGTGGCCGTTTGGGCTCAAGGGTAAGGTCGAGGCTGAAGAGCGTCGCTGTCGCGCGAAGCACCGAGTGCATGGCGGTCTCTCCGACCTGCCGGATCTCCCAGTCTTCCACCCATGCCCGAAAAGGTGACGCTGTCGCTCCTGCAAGATGAGCTGCTCCGCGACTCGTCTTGTCGTCAAAAAGGAAAACCCCCGATGCGGCATCCGAGACGGCCATGTGCGCCGAGTAAATCTGCGTCGTTCGCCAGTCAGAGCCTTCCGCCGGCTCCGGAGCAAGGGCGGTTCGAAAAACAGTGAACTGAAAGCCTATGGGACTGCCCGTGTCAACACATTCGAGATTTCCGGTATAGTACCACCATTCGGTCTTGAACTCGGGGTGGGGACCGTGGTCGTCAGGCAGGCTGATGTTACCCGGCCGCGTGGCGCGCGCATAACCTGTGGTGTCGCTTTGAAGGGCCTCGGCCACGGACAGCGAGGCTCTTATCGGTTCACCGTTGCCTTTCCTTTCGCTCAGTGTATACACAGCACTCATGGCGACCACGAGCAGCAAAAGGACAAGCGATATGGCTGTTCTTCGGCTCATTCGCTCCGCAGCGCTTCGGAGGGGCGCGTCTGCGACATCTTCCAGGCTGGATACAACCCGGCGATCAATGCCGCGAGCACGGCCAGGACGATGGCCACCCCAACGGCTTCGGGCGTCGGTTCAAACTGCAGGGTCCATCCAAAGGAGCGCTTGTTAATCACGAAGACGAGCAAGGCCGCCAGCGACAACCCAAGTGGGACAGCAAGCAGTCCAGCCAGCAAACCCATTACTCCGGTCTGTAGCGTGACGTAGCCCCAAAGCTGCCCGGGAGTCATCCCGTTCGCGCGCATCACTGCGAGTTCGCGGGACTTCTCGAGTTGCAAGGCCATCAACGCGCTAAGCACGCCAATGAAGGCCACGACGATGGTCAGAAGACGTAGCACACCGGTAACGACGAAGGTTCGATCGAATATCTCGAGCGAACGATTTCGTAGCGAGCGATTTGACTGTATGTACAACTCCTGAATCTCCGATGTCATCCGGCGGACATCCTCGATCACAGCTTCGACAGAGACGGAGTCATCTACGTACAGCGCCATTCCGTTCACTCCCGGGTCATTGAAATGCCTTTGGTAGACAGCACGGCTGTAAAGGATGGCTCCGAGATCTGACCCGTAGTCGTAATAGACCCCTGCGACGTTGAACGGACGTTGACCGCCTTTCGTTTGCACCATCACAGCATCCCCGCGGTCGACGTCGTATCGAAAACTGAACGGTTCCGAGACGATTATGACGTCGCGCTCGGCCAACTCGTCCCAGACTCCCTCGCGTTCTTCCTTAAGCACAAAGGTCTCAGGAGTCATCGGCCCCGGCTCGATGACCACTGCGTCGACGCTTCCGAAGCTGGTCTCTGCATCAACGGTGGCGACCGTATAGATCTCACGCACGCCGCGAGCGTTGCGCACCGCCGCGACCGCCTCCGGTCGAAGCAGCGCATCTCCCTTGCGCACGACGATGCTCGGCGCCTGGATGTAGATGTCCGCCTGAAGCGAGTACCCGAGCCATTTCACTACTGTCGTGCGGAAACTTCCCACCATCACGCCGACGCCAATCGTCGCCGACACGGCTACCATGAGCGCTGCGATCGCGACGCCCGTGCGCGTCAGACTCACGCCGACCGCGTTCGATGCCATCGTTCCGATTACGCCAAACACGCGGTGAAGGATGGGGCGCAAGATTCGGGTGCCGATCAGGACGAGGGCTGGCGCGGCAGCCACAAAAGCGAGGATTACCAGCAGGAGTCCTACGTAACTCAGCACAATGCTTCTTTCGGTGGCGTACAACACCGCCCCAGCGCAGGCGGCAACACCCACACTTGCTATGGCGAATCGACTCGCAAAACGGTGAGCCGTTGATTCCGCGGCTGATCGCTGCAGCGTGACCGTTACCGGAACGGCCGTGGCCTCCCACGCCGGGCGTAGCGACGCCAGCAGCGTCACGCCCACGCCGAGACCTACCCCCTTCGCGACAGAGGCGAATCCTATATCGATCTCGGAAACTGTGACCGCGAAGTAGAGGTCGTTGATCGTTCGCGTGACCAGATCAACAAGAACGGTCGCGAGGGCGACGCCGAGGAACAGCCCGACCAGTGTACCTGCGACCCCGATCGCAGCAGCCTCGCCACTCACCAGGGCAAATATCTCGCGCCTGGTCATCCCGAGTGCTCGCAGCCGACCGATCAGCGGACGGCGCTGCACGACGGAAAAGGTCATCGAGTTGTAGATCAAGAACATCCCCACCACGAGCGCAAGCAGGCTAAGTGCGCGTAGGTTCACGTCGAAGGCACGCGTCATCTGCGCGAGCGTCTCCGTCCGGGCCTCCGACCGTTTTATAACGACCCCAGGCGGCAAGGACGACGAGAGGCGGTCGAGAACTGCCTCATCACCCTCAGGCATCACCAGATCCACACGCGACAGCGACCCCTCGAGCGCGAAAAGCTCTTGTGCGGTCGAGATATCCGCAACAACAACGGTTTCAAGAGCGGCAGCGCTT
>JBFIPX010000201.1:0-5932 GCA_041609895.1 Rhodothermales bacterium | reverse complement strand
CGCCAGTCAACCCTCACCGGTACGCATTAACGCGCTCTTCAAGGTGAACCGACGCGATTCGCAGCCTGTACTCTTTCCCTCGCCTCACTTCTCTCTACCCGCTCCTCTCACACACGCTTCCACCGCACAACATCTTCAAGAACGGGGGCGACAATCGACGGAATCGATAACATCCGCGTACCGCCGTACGGCCGCCCCTCAACCGCAAGCCAACCGCGAGGTTCCCCGCAAAATGCCCGGCCCGGGCACCAATCATCGTCGCCCAGCGTTAGCCCGACTCCGTTTACCATGATCACCTGAACCATGGCCACTCCCGAGTTCCTCCGCAAGCCCGCACAATACCTGAAATCTCTCGCGACCAACACCATTTTTTGGGGCGGTCTCGGCGTGATGGTGATCGTCGGGGTTACCGGGCTGCTGGTAGTCGACAACTTGATCATGCCGGCGTATACCCGGCAAGACGTCGCCATCTCCGTACCCAACGTGGAGAACATGCCCTATGAGCAGGCACGTCAGATCGTCGAGTCATTTGATTTGCAGCCGGAACGACTCGTGCATCGATTCAATCCAGCTGTAGACCGCGACATCGTGGTCGACCAAAATCCGCCGCCGGATACGCGCGTAAAGCGCGGGCGACACATATATCTCTCGGTCAACTCCGGTGCCGTCCCAACGGTAACCGTACCGAGGGTGGAAGGTTTGGCGTTACGGGAGGCCAAAAACCGCATGATTAATGCGGGCCTGAAAATGGGCTCCGAGAGACCTGATCCGATTCCATCTCCCTACGAGAATACAGTCACACGGCAGTCGCCCCGTGCGGGAGAAACCGTAGACCGGGGCTCAACCGTTACGCTGTGGTTCAGTACGGGGTTGGGATCTGAATATGTGGAAGTGCCCGACGTCGTCGGTAAGTCCGTAGATGAGGCACGGCGCGAACTTCTCGGGCGTCAACTGCGCTCGGTGGCGGTCGATGCGGTCTCGGGGTCGGATATCGTCACACGGCAGAGCCGAAACCCGGGCACAACAGTCCGCCAGGGATTCGAAATCCGGCTGTTTGTCGGCGGCGCTGAGTCGGATGCGGAGCAATCGCCGTGACCTTTGACGAAATCGCTACGCCTCAACGACGTACACAGCCGTTTTCGGACCGATTCGGACCTCCACGCGCTCTCTGTGTTTGGTCGGAATCGTGCGCCCGACGAAGTCTGCCTGAATAGGATACTCTCGATGACCCCGATCGACCAGCACAACAAGCTGTATCGAGAGCGGCCGACCCATCTCCACGATCGCGTCCAGCGCCGCCCGCACCGTCCGACCCGTGAACAGGACGTCATCCACGAGAACAACGTCGCGCCCTGTTAAATCAATGCCTGGCAGTGACGAACGGGCTTCCGAGTCGCGTTCCACATCATCGCGAAAGGCCGAAACATCGATCGGAACCGCCGTAACCGCTTCATCGATCTTTGAGATCTCCTCCGCCAGCATGGTGGCTACGGCTTCGCCGCGACGCATTATTCCAAGCAGTACGAGGTTAGCGGTGCCTCGATTGCGCTCAACAATCTCGTAAGCAAGACGGGTAATCATCCGATCAACGCGATCGGGAGACAAGATTTCCAGCTCAGGCATCGCTATTCAGAGGGGATGGGTAGTGGCGGCCCGAGCGGGCGGTGACAGCCGCCGATGCGATCAGAACATCGCCTTGATGCTGCCCCAGGTGCGACGGATTGCTGTGGGCGTATAGTTGACCGACTTGAGTATGAGCACCTGACGCGAACCGTCGGTCAGAACAGCCTGCAGGCGGTAATCGATGAGTTCACTGCCGGACTTAAAGACCTGGTCGTCGCGAAGCGTATACGTTCTCTTCGCACCATGGGCTGGATGCGAATCGACCAGCAAGAAGTTGTGATTCGTTGTGCTGGTTCGCCGATGGAGTTCAAAGCCGTCGACCTGGTCCTCGGTCTCCGTCTCCCACGTGAGGACAAACTCGTTACCCTGCGTCTCCACGTTGAAGTAGCTCAATCTGACCCCGCTGAAAAACGTGGCCGCAGTAAGGATGAGCACCGGAGCGATTACTACCAGTCTGCGCATCTGCAGCTTAAAGAGAAGAAGTACCATCAAATACTAGCTGAAGGAATGAAAATAATCGCACCTTAGCAATATGTCTACCGGTTCCGGAGGAAATGCCATCAAGAGTTCGTTTCTGGGCCCGGTCGGTTCGGACAGTTTTCTCGGCGGCAGTGGCCATATATATGTAGTGAATGGTGCTTCACCTCAAACTGGTAGATGTCCGCGACCATCTCCTGAATGCCCTGGATGCGCGGATCGCAGAACTCGAAGAGCTCATTGCAGTCCATGCAGATGAGATGGTCATGCTGCCAGTAGCTGTACGCGCGTTCATACTTGGCCTGCTTGTTCCCGAACCGATGCTTGACAACCAGGTCGCATTCGATGAGGAGGTCAAGCGTGTTATAGACGGTCGCGCGGCTGACCCCCACCTCTTTCTCCTTCAGACTGACGTACAGCTCGTCGGCATCGAAATGGTCGGAAGTGGCGTATACCTCGTCCAGTATTGCAAACCGTTCCGGCGTTTGGCGCTGTCCGCGGTCGCGGAGAAAATCGCTGAAGATGCGACGCACCTCTTCAAGCTGCCGCTTCGGGATGAGGGTCATAGGCTCGTTCTATTGCGTACTGCGAGGTGAACAGGCCCCTATTCCGCCGGTTCCGCCAGCAGGCGGGATGCGTCCTCCCAGATTTCGGCGGCAATCTCGTCTTGGGTTCTTGCCCCCCGAATCACCTTCACACGCTTTGGCTCCTCTCTGGCAATTCGTAGATACGTCTGACGAATCCGCTCGAAAAAGTCGGCTCCGCCTGACTCTAGACGATCGTCGTCGCGGCCTGCACGACGCGCTGCACCCATCTCTCCCGTAACATCGAGGAGGTACGTGCGGTCGGGGACGAGACCGCCCGTAACACGCCGATTGAAGTCTCTCAGCCAATCGAAATCTCCGACCTCGCGACCGCCACCCTGGTAGGCGACCGTGGAGTCGTAAAAGCGATCGCAAATAACGACCCTTCCCTCCGAAAGCATCGGAATGATTCTCTCACGACACAGTTGACTTCGGGCCGCCGAAAAGAGCAGCAATTCCGTCATCGGCTCCATACGGAGAGACACATCGAGGAGCAGTGATCGGACGCGTTCGGAGACGTCCGTTCCACCCGGCTCACGTAGTAACTTACAGTCGACACCACGTTCCCTGAGGCGCGCGTCAAGCAGGCGAACCTGGGTGCTCTTCCCGCTCCCGTCGATTCCCTCGAAGGTAATAAAAGGCAAGGGTTTAGGTGGTCTTTGGAGAGGCTGCGCGGCCACACAACCGCGAGATTTTCCAAATGATACGTTAATAGACTCTGAACCTAAAACGCGGCATATTCTCTATTGCAAAAACTCGAGCCTCCGGTTATTATTAGTCGACCCGTCGCGGCGGCCACCGGGCCGACGCAACTTCGACTGCCGGGGTCGCCATCTGAAGTGGAACCAAGAGCCCGCGCTCGCCAGAAAACACGCCCTGACAGCGAGTATGTTTGAATTCGGCTACGACGACCAGGAAGATTTCCCCAACGAAAGTCGATTGGCAGATCTCGTATCGGCATACGAGAGTCAGGACTCGTCTTCCTATTTCGATTCGGACGCGCTGGAGGAAATCGCATCCTTCTACTTCGACCAGGCACGGTTCGACGCGGCGCTGCAGGTGGTCGACCGACTTATCGAGACCTATCCCTTTTCGTCGGATGCGTGGATGCGGCGTGGCATCCTGTTGAACAATCTCGGCAAGCACGAGGACGCCCTCGAAGCCTACGACCGATCGCTCGCGCTCAACCCCGTGGACCCGGAGACCATGGTAAACCGGGGAATCACACTCGACACTCTCAACCGGAGCGACGAGGCTCTCGATGCCTACGAAGCCGCCCTCAGCCTCGACCCCATCCATGACGATGCCCTGTTCAACAAGGGCGTGACGCTCGAGAGAATGGAGCGCCTCGAGGATGCCGTCCAGATCTTCCGTCAGTGTGTCGACACCAACGAGAGCCATCCGGAAGCGTGGTACGAACTGGGCTACTGCTACGACCGCCTGGGTATGGATGCTGACAGCGTCGATGCATATGACCGCCACATTGACGAGGATCCTTATTCAAGCGATGCATGGTACAACCGCGGAATTGTGCTCAACAGAATGAAGCGTTTTGAGGACGCCGTCTGGTCGTACGATATGGCCATAGCAATCAAGGACGATTTTGCGTCCGCGCATTACAACAAGGGGAATGCGCTCGCCAACATGAATCGCTTGCGCCCGGCCGTTCTAAGTTACAACCGTGTGATCGAGTTGGAGGGCGGAGACGCCGCGACGTACTACAACGTCGGACTTGCTTACGAGGAGCTGGGCGAATACGAAGATGCGATTCATTACTTCAAGAAGGCTCTCGAGGAAGACCGAACGTATGCGGAGGCGTGGTACGGCCTTGGCTGTTGCTATGATGCTCGAGAGCGGCACGAGGAAGCCATCGCCCTATACAAGCGGGCGATTGGGGTGAGTCCCGATGTGGCGGAGTTCTGGTACGCCAAGGCGGACAGTGAAAGTGTCGTCGGCGACCTGAAGGACGCGATCGTCTCCTACGGCACGGTCGTCAAGATCGACCCCGAGAACCGCGACGCATGGCTTGACTATGCCGAGACGCTCTACAAGGCTGAGCGCCTGGAGGAGGCGCTTGAGGCATACCGTACGGCATTGTCGCTGAAACCCGATTGCGCGGGAGCCTACGTGCAACAAGCGAAGGCGCTTCTCGCACTCGGCCGTCCGGAAGAGAGTCTTCGATCGCTCAAGATGGCCTTCGTAATCGACCCCAAGAAGAAGGACGAGTGGCAGAAAGCGTGTCCGGACCTGCTGACGGATGTGCAGGTGCGGCGGGAACTCGGGCTCGATTCCTGACGCCAGAAAATGCGCCATGGAACTGTACGGGCGATCCACTGCGGTCGCCTTTTTTCTTTCCTGAGGACTGATGGACGTGAACACCGCGATCCGCGAAGTTGCATCCGACTACGTCCGTGGACTGCTCATGGGCGGCGCAGACATCATTCCTGGCGTGAGCGGCGGCACGGTGGCGCTCATCGTCGGAATCTATGAGCGGCTTATCGCCAGCATCAAGGAAGCCTTTGCCGCAGTCATCTCACTACTAAAGGGCGACTTAGACGGTCTCCGATCGCACCTCGCCGCGGTCGAATGGGCGCTTGTGATTCCGGTCCTAACGGGGATAGTCACGGCCTTGCTGCTGGGCGCGGCGATTCTTCCGGGACTGTTGGAGCGTTACCCGATCGAGATGCGAGCCGCGTTCTTCGGCCTCATCGTCGGGTCGTTGTACATCCCATGGCATCGAATGGGTGCGGTGGGATGGAGAAACGTTGTGATGGCTGCCGTGGCCGCGGTGGTTGCCTTCCTTCTCGTCGGGCTTCCCGCGGCGGATCCGTCAGACCCAAGTCTCATCGCCGTGTTCTTTATGGCTTCTGTCGCAATTTGCGCGATGATTCTGCCGGGAGTGAGCGGAGCGTTTCTGCTTCTGGTGTTTGGGATCTACGAGCCTACGTTGAGTGCGATCCATGATCGCGATCTGCTCTACATCGGCACTTTCGTCGCCGGAGCGGCTGTCGGCATCGGTTCGTTCAGCGGGCTGCTCAACTGGCTGCTGGAACGTTACCACGACGCGACGATGTCGGTCCTCATCGGCCTGATGGCGGGCTCGCTCCGCGCGCTTTGGCCGTGGATTACTGTGAATCGCGAACTGCTCCTCCCACGGCCCGAAGAACCCGTCGGACTTCCGATCAGCCTCATGCTTGGTGGAGCGATCCTCGTGCTGGGCCTGTACCACTTCGCTGGAGGGCGGCGCT
>JBFIPX010000200.1:0-5999 GCA_041609895.1 Rhodothermales bacterium | reverse complement strand
CTGGTCGACAACGGCGTTCACGTGGTGGCCGAAGGAGCCAACATGCCCACAACCCCGGATGGGATCGACGTTTTCGTGAACGAGGGGATTTTGTTCGGTCCGGGCAAGGCGGCGAACGCGGGCGGCGTCGCGGTGTCGGGCCTCGAAATGGCGCAGAACAGCATGCGCTATGCGTGGACGCGCGAGGAGGTCGACAATCGACTGCGAATCATCATGCGGGGAATACACGAAGCCTGCATCGAGGCCTCGGAGCGCTTCGACACGCCCGGCAACTACGTCAATGGTGCCAACATCGCCGGCTTCCTCAAGGTCGCAGATGCCATGGTGGATCAGGGTGTTGTCTAGCGGAGGTTGTGACCCCGACCTTCTGCACGGGGCGGTCATCTGTCGGCTTTTTCTTTGGTGAGATTGATCCGGGCGGGCGGGTGCTCGCGCCGGATCTTGAAGCACAGACTGCAGACTCGTTGTACCTGCACCGCCCGGGCGCAAAGAGTGTATCTTTGACAGCAAGCGATACCGCTCAACTCTGACAGGTGGCCGTCGTGAGCGCACCGCGCGCCTCCACAGGATTCATATCAGAAAGCCTTCAGGGATTCCAGGATCTGATGTCGCATCGGGTCATGGATATCCTGCTAGTCTCGAGCCCGTACGAGTCTTTCATCCTCTCCGAAGACGGTCAGCTGAGCGAGCTGCTCGTCAGCCAGTTCCTCGAACTCAATCTCTATCAATCACCAGGGATCGCGCGCCTTTCTAACGGCGCCAGCGCCCTCGCGCTGGCGCGTTCTGAACCGCGGTTCAACTTGATCATTACGACTGCAAATGTCGGCGACATGAACGCGGCCGAACTCGCCCGCGAGGTCAAGGAGTCGCGCCCGAACATTCCAGTCGTACTACTGGCCTTCAACAACCGGGAACTGGCCAACTTCCTTGCGCGCAATGACACCTCCAGCATCGACAGGATCTTCCTTTGGCAAGGCGACGTCCGGATTTTGGTCGCGATCGTCAAGTCGATCGAGGACACCTGGAACGCGGAGGTGGACTGCGACCTCGGGGGCGTGCAGGTCGTTCTGGTCGTCGAGGACAGCATCAAGTACTACTCGTCGTTCCTGCCAATCATCTATACGGAGGTCGTCGAACAGTCGCAGCGGCTCATTTCCGAAGGCGTAAATCTCTCGCACAAAATTCTCCGAATGCGAGCGCGCCCAAAGATCCTGCTGGCCACCAGTTTCGAGGAAGCGTGGGGCTATTTCAGACAGTACTCGGAGAACATACTCGGCATTATTTCGGACGTCGAGTTTCCTCAAGGCGATGAGGTTAGCAAGACCGCAGGCCTCGAGCTGGCTCGCAAGGTAAAAAAGGAGTGGCCGGACGTCCCGATTCTCTTGCAGTCGAGCCGGCCCGAGAACGATCCCAGGGCGCGCGCGGTGGGCGCGGACTTTCTGGTCAAGGGGTCACCCACATTGCTAACGGATCTCCGCCGTTTCATGCTTGAGAACTTCGGCTTCGGCGACTTCATTTTTCGCACTCCGGAGGGCGGCGAGGTCGGCCGAGCCCACGACCTCAAGTCGCTGGAGAAGTTCCTCAAGACAGTCCCGACATCATCGGTCGGCTTTCATGGAGAGCGAAACCATTTTTCTAAATGGCTCAAGGCGCGGACCGAGTTTGAGCTCGCTCACCGCCTCCGGCCACGGAAAGTGTCCGACTTTGCGACGGTAGAGGACCTTCGTGACAACCTCGTCCACGCCATCTCGGAGTACCGCAGGGATCGGCACCGGGGAATCATTGCTGACTTTGACGCGGACAACTTCGATGCGGTCGACAGTTTCTCGCGAATTGGCGGTGGGTCGCTCGGTGGAAAGGCACGAGGCCTTGCGTACGCACGGCACATGCTGAGCCTCTATTGGGACGACGACAAATATCCCGGGGTTCGTGTAGCAGTCCCGTCAGCTGTTGTCCTCGGTACGGACGTGTTCGACCGATTTCTCGAGGACAATGAACTCCGGGACTTCGCCATGGGTGTAGAAGACGACAACGCTCTCGTCCGGAAGTTCATGGCGGGCAAATTTGCCGAAGATGTGAAGCGCGATCTGCGCGCCTTTCTCGAGCACGCACGCTATCCGCTGGCGGTCCGCTCGTCGTCGATTCTCGAGGATTCACAGTACCAGCCGTTCAGTGGCGTGTACGACACCTTCATGCTCAGCGATACCCTGGAGAAGCCTCACAAACGTCTACGCCTGCTGCTTAGAGCTATCAAAAAGGTGTACGCCTCGACATTTTCCGCCGACGCGCGTGCATATCTCGAGGCAACCCCCTATCGCCTCGAGGAAGAAAAGATGGCCGTGGTCATCCAGAGGATCGTCGGGGCGCGTCATGGCGACTATCTCTATCCCAGTTTTTCGGGCGTGGCGCGCTCGTACAACTTCTATCCGACAGGCCCCATGCTCCCCGAGGATGGCATAGTGGCGGTTGCCCTGGGAATGGGTAAGAGCGTGGTGGAGGACGGGAGCGGCGTTCGGTTCTGCCCGAAGTATCCGAGGCATCCGATGCCCTTCACCTCTATCCGCGACATCCTCGACAGCGGCCAGCGCGGATTCTGGGGGCTGCCCGTAGACGGCACGGAGATGAAGGAGGAGCAACTGGATATCGAGTTGGCCAACAAAGACGGAACGCTGGCTCGGACGGCGTCGACGTACGACGTCGCCGATCATACGATCGTGGATGGAACTGCGCGCCCGGGAATACCTGTGATCACGTTCGCCCCGATTCTCAAACACGGCGTATTTCCGCTGGCTGAAATCTCGCGAGATCTGCTTGCGATCGGGGAAAAGGGAATGGCGCATCCCGTAGAAATCGAGTTCGCGGTTAACATGGACGGTCCGCCGGGACAACCTCACGAATTCGCATTCCTGCAACTGCGCCCGTTGGTAGTGTCGGGTGAGGCCATCGCCGTAGATCTGGCAATTTCCGAAGGAGAAGAGGTTCTCTGCGCCAGTTCAACCGTACTGGGGAGTGGTCGGATCGAGGACATTAGAGATGTACTTGTTGTGGACCCGGACTTATTCGATCGTGCTGGCAGCCGGCAGGCGGCCACTGAGATTGCTCGACTCAATGCGAAGCTGGTGAGCGAGGAACGCAAGTACCTTTTGATAGGCGTCGGCCGGCTTGGTTCGTCCGATCCGTGGCTGGGTATTCCGGTCAAGTGGAACGAGATTTCCGGCGCCCGGGCGATTGTCGAGGCAGGCTTTCGCGACCTGGTCGTCCCGCCATCTCAGGGTACCCACTTCTTTCAGAATCTGGTTTCCTTCCAGGTGGGCTATTTCACGATAGATCCGGGTAGCGAGGCAGATTCTGTCGACTGGGACTGGCTGCAGCGTCAAGAGGATCTAGCCTCGGGCGATTTCGTTCGGCACCTTCGATTTGACCGCCCGCTCGAGGTGAAGATGAATGGCGTGGCCAAGGAAGGACTGATTTTGAAGCCACCAGACGGATGATGTAGACGGGGGACTCTTGCGAAGCGGGTTGCGCCGGTCGAAGGGGTCGAAGACGATTCCTGTTGAGGACGTTGTGGTAGCTTAAGTTTGAATGCGCTCTGCCGATATCTCCTCTGCCTCCTATGGTCGTTAAAGATTTACGTCGCGGCCCGAGGTGTTCTTTACATCGCACTTCAGTTCGCTCCTTAATGGAGCAGATCCATCCGTCTTCTTACGGATGGCGTTCCAGGGCTCGGTCGATTCTCAGAGTCGGCCCGCGTACCCGCAGCTGGCTGCGGCGCCCTGCACATACCGATCCTATCTGCGCGGGCGGGATCAGAGTAGCAATCACTCTGGTCCAACCTCATGAAAGCACCGCGCTTCTTCTCTCAAGCCCTCTCACTTCTGCTGATCGGACTGGTCTTTGCCGGCTGCACCGATTCTCCTTACGAGTCCTCGGAATCGCCAATCGCGCAGCAGGAGCTCTCCAAGATGCGGCATCAGCATCTCTTCAATGCCAAGTTTCTTTCTCGAACGAAGAAGGGCGGCAACAACGACACCAGTACTAGTTCTACGGAGACAACGGCAACCGCATCCAACGACTTCATCCTGAGCATCTCGAGTGTCGTGCTCGAACCGGACCGTGTTCTCGAGCGCTACGATGCCCTCGACGGCGCCGCCGTAACGAAGTCGTTCAAGAAGTCGTTTACGGGGTTCGGCCTCTACATCAATTCTGGTTACCTGGACGCAGTTCTGGCGTTGATCGAGGCCGATCCGGAAATCGACTGGTACGAGCCCGACCCGAGCATGACGCAGAGCCCGGACGGCTGGGCCGAGCCTATGGGGGATGGCCAGCAGCGCGTCTCGACCCTGAATAAGGTTCAGGCCCATAACACGTGGGCTTTGCCGGGCGACGGCCAGGGCTCGGTCGACGTCGACATCTACATTCTCGACACGGGTGTCGATCATCCGGACGTGAACGTGGTCGAGCGAGTGGACTTCGACAAGTGGGGGAAGGAGCTCGACATAACGAAGGTGCTGGAGCGCTACAAAGTACTCGAGCGATATGAAGAGACTCTCGAGAGCGCAAAGGACAAGATTGGCCACGGAACGCACATCGCGGGCGTTGCGGCCGCCATCGACGATACCACGTACCTTGTGGGGACTGCCCCGGGTGCCCGAGTCCACGACTTCAAGGTCTTCAGCAACGAGGGCTATGCCTCCATGGCGTCGGTGATTCAGGCGCTGGATCTCATTCAGTCCCGGAAAGAACTGAATCCGTCCAAGCCGATCGTCGTCAACCTCAGTTTGGGCGCCGACGTGGGAACGACCGAGTACACCGCGCTCGACATGGCCGTACAGGGGTGCATCGACGCCGGAGTCGTCGTAGTGGTTGCAGCAGGCAATGACGGAATCGACGCTTCCACAGTGACGCCCGCACATGTCGCAGACGCGATTACGGTGGCGTCGGCGAGAGGCGCGCAGGAAACCAACGGCCCGAAACACAGTCGTGTCGAGGGTTGGGAGATCTCGCCCTTCTCGAACTTCGGTTCTGTCGTCGACATTTTTGCGCCAGGAGAGCAGGTCAGGTCCCTTTCTCCGGACTATGGGATGAGGGTTGAGATGGCTGGCACGTCCATGGCCGCGCCGCATGTGACCGGAGGCGCCGCGCTTTACCTGGCAAAAAACCCGATGGCGTCACCGCAGGAGGTTCGCGACACACTCGTGGGCATGGCTTACAAAGATGTCGTGAACAAACCTGCCAACACGACCGACGGTCGGCTCTGGCTGGAGGCGTTCTGCACCGACCCCTGCGTGCTGACCAATTAGCAGCCGGTAACGGCAGAAGCCTCAGAGACAAGTGACAAGCTCCACTCCGAGACGTGACAGTCTGGACGGAAGCCGAGCCCGGCCCCGCAAGGGGTCGGGCTCTCTTGTTGCCCGGGAAGAAATTCCCTGCGCTGGAACGAAGGGTATTCGTAGTCAGAATAGTGTGGCTTCCGGCGATTTTCTTACGGCCCCTTAGATTTAACCGGACGCTCGAGACGAGGATGAATGGCGTGGCCAAGGAAGGACTGACTCTAATCCGCCAGGTGGATGGTACGGAACGCGAGATTCGCACAGCTAATCCTTCGAGCTGCCGGATCCAAGCGCCGCGTAGGTTGGGTATGTGTTTCGGAGCCGGGCTCGTCGCTGCCTCCGAATAAAGTCTTTAAGTCTGAAGTGGAACAGCCGATACTTCCACTGCTTCCTCTACCCGGGAATGATATCGAGGGGTGACGGAAGTGTTCTTTTCATCGCATTTCAGTTCGCTCCTGAATGGAGCCAAACCATCCGTCCTTCTTACGGGTGGAGTAACCAGGGCTCGGTCAGCAATTCGCTGGCTCGCGTACCCGCACTGAGTGCGGCGCCCTGCACATACCGGTCCTATCTGCGCGGGCAGGGCCAGAGACCAAACTCTGGCCGATATCATGAAAGCACCGCGCTTCCTTTCGTTTGCAACTCTTTCGCTCGCTCTCGCTGCCGTAG
>JBFIPX010000199.1:0-6004 GCA_041609895.1 Rhodothermales bacterium | reverse complement strand
GACGTCTCGCGCCCCAGGCAGCGCGGGAGCCCCACAGCTCGCCTTCACGGTTCTGAATCATCCGGCCACGGCGCGCCCAGCCCGATGGATCCCTCACGTATATTCATGGCATAATTCTTAACACAGGCGTCCACATTCTGGCTTTCATGAGACATTCAATTCCTGTTATCCTGATTGTGTCGACGCTTTTCGCGTCGGCTTGCCGCACTGCCGACGAGACGTCGATAGACGACATTGCCGGCGAATACGTTCGTCTTTCTCTCCAGCTGAACACCCACGATGAAGGTTATGTGGATGCTTATTACGGGGATCCTTCATGGCAGGCGGAGGCAGAAGCATCGCCAGCATCGATTCCGGTGATTCAGCAACGAGCTGATTCCCTGCTGACTGCGCTGGAAGGTTTCATAGATTCGGCGAATCATTCCGCTGACGGACAGTTTTCGCGCGCAACGTATCTGCAGCGGCATCTGTCGTCGATGCTCGGCAGGATCGATATCCTTGAGGGGAAGGAGTTCTCATTCGACGAAGAGGCCCGCATCATCTACGACGCAGAACCCCCGAATTTCACGGATGCTCATTTCGACAGCATCCTGGCTCAGATCGAAGCGCTGCTCCCGGGCTCCGGGTCGCTGGCCGATCGGGTAACGGATTTGCAGAGTGAATTCGTCATTCCCGATGCGCGCCTCGATACGGTCTTTCGGGTAGCCATGGACGAATGTCGCGCCCGCACGGTACGACACATCGCGTTGCCGGCGAATGAGGAGTTCACTGTCGAATACGTCACCGACAAGCCGTGGTCCGGATACAACTGGTACAAGGGAGATGCGAGGAGCCTCATTCAGGTTAACACGGATGTCGAGATTCGCATCCAGCGAGCAGTCGACCTCGCCTGTCACGAAGGCTATCCCGGTCATCACGTCCTGAGTCTGCTCCGGGAAAAACGCTATCTGGAAGACGGGTGGGTTGAGTTTTCGTTGTTACCGCTGTACGCGCCTATTGCACCGCTCGCCGAGGGTAGCGCGAACTATGGAAAGAAGGTCGCATTTCCCGGCCAAGAGCGCGTCGAGTTTGAGAAAGAAGTGCTCTTCCCGCTCGCAGAGCTCGACACAAGCCGCGCGGGGCTCTACTACGACGTACTCGAGCTTACAGCCGGCCTTAGCTACGCGCGAAACGAGGCGGCACGCAAGTACCTTTCAGGTGATTGGGATGTCGACACGACCGTTGATTGGTTGGTTGAGTACCAGTTGACGACGGAGGAGCGCGCGCGGCAATCTATCCGTTTCATAGACACGTATCGCGCCTATATCATCAATTACAACTACGGACAGGATCTGGTCCGGCGGTACATCGAGTCGAACTCCGAGAGTGCAGAAGAGGCGTGGGCCCTCTTTGAGGATTTGCTGGAGTCTCCCGCCGTACCGTCCGACCTTTACTGAGATAGCTCATGGTTTCGAGGTTGGATTCGCCGCGACGATCTCCTGCGCTTACGAGTCGGTTCTCGGCAGCTTTCGTTGTAGTCTCCGCGCTTTGGTCATTGCCCCTGTCTGCCGCAGGCTGTCCAACTCCGAGCGAATCTGCAGCGGATTCGCTCCACGCGGTTCTCGTTGACGAGTGGATGTTTCGTCTGACCGAGGATCCGTTGTTCGCGACGCTGGTCGGTGAACATCAGTTCGACAACATTCTCCCGTCGGTTTCGGAGGCCGACTGGCAGCGGCGTCTGCGGAAATGGCGCGGGTTCCTTGCTCGGCTTGCGAAGATCGATCGCTCGGCGCTCGAGCTCGAAGACAGGATCAGCTACGACATCTTGGAGACGCAGCTAAAAGACCGGATCGCTGAGGTCGGGTTTGGCGCCCACCGAATTCCCATTACATCCGACGACGGATTTCATATCCGCTTTGCGTGGCTTCCGAACAGGATGCCGTTTGTCTCCGTGCACGATTACGAGAACTACATCGATCGTTTGAACGCGTGGCCGACGTACGTCCGACAGCACATCGAAGTGATGCGGAAGGGACTTAGCTCTGGGATGGTGCTTCCACGACCACCGCTGGAGGGCTACGAAGTGACGATATCCGGACACGTCGTTCAGAAGCCAGAAGAGAGTCTTTTCTGGGAGCCTTTTGAACAGATGCCTGCGTCTCTTTCGCAAGCCGAGCGAAGCCGGCTGCAAGAGGCCGGCCGAGACGCCATCGCCAACTCCATTGTGCCCGGTTACGCGGAGTTTCTGGCGTTCATGACAACCGAGTATATCCCCGGCGCACGACGGTCGGTAGGCGCCTCGGACCTGCCCGAGGGCGAGGCGTATTACAAACATCTGGTTCGTCACTTCACTACGCTGGACGTCACGCCACTGGAAGTCCATCAGGTCGGCCTGGCGGAGGTCGATCGTATTCGCGAAGAGATGGAGGAAGTAATCCGGGAGGTCGGGTTTAAGGGTGACTTTGCGGCATTCCTGGCATTCCTCAGAACCGATCCGCAATTCTATCCGACCTCCGGCGATGAGTATCTGCAGAGAGCTGCGTGGATCGCCAAGCAAATGGACGGTCGGCTTCCGAAGATGTTCGGAACGCTTCCTCGGCTTCCATACGGCATCGCGGCGGTACCGGATCATCTTGCGCCAAAGTACACGGCCGGTCGATACATCGAGCCTCCAGCGGGGGGTGGTGAGGCGGGATGGTACTGGCTCAATACATACAAGCTTGAGAGTCGTCCGCTGTATACACTCGAGGCCCTGACGTTTCACGAGGCCGTGCCGGGTCACCACCTGCAGATCACCCTTGCACAGGAGCTGGAGTACCTCCCGCCCTTTCGACGAACACTTGTGATCACGGCGTACGAGGAGGGATGGGGCCTATACGCAGAATGGCTCGGCCAGGAGGCTGGCTTCTATCAGGATCCGTATAGTCGATTCGGACGCCTCACGTACGAGATGTGGCGCGCGTGCCGGCTGGTGGTGGACACCGGGCTGCACGCGATGGGCTGGAGGCGGCAGCAGGCGATCGACTATCTGGCGACGCGAACAGCGCTTTCGATTCACGAGGTGACGACCGAGGTCGATCGGTACATCGCGTGGCCCGGGCAGGCGCTCGGCTACAAGATGGGCGAGCTGACCATACGACGGCTCCGCGATGAGGCAGAACGGGAGCTCGGCGAGCGGTTCGATGTGCGCGCTTTCCACGATACCATTCTGCTTCGCGGCGAAGTGCCTTTGGCTGTCATGGAAGAACTCGTCCGCGAATACATTAACACGACGTTGTCTGCCGATTGAAGAACGGACCTTTGTTTTGCCCCGGAGCCGGCGTTGAATTACACGCCGGCCTCTTCGCAGTACGACCACTCACCATCCCATGAAGTCAAACAATTTGAGACTGCAGGCATTGCGCGACTGGTCGCCGCCCACCGGCTGGTTGACCGTCGAAACGATCGATGCTCACACGGGTGGGGAGCCTTTGCGCGTGATTATGGCAGGTTATCCCGAAATCGAAGGCGAAGACATACTCTCTCGGCGGAGGTATCTGCGCGCTCGACTTGATCACCTGCGTAAGGCACTGATGTGGGAGCCGCGCGGTCATGCCGACATGTATGGCTGCCTCATAACCGACCCGGTTACTCCGGATGCAGATTTCGGCGTCCTGTTTCTGCACAACGAAGGTTACTCGTCAATGTGTGGTCACGGCATTATTGCCGTCACAAAAGTCGTACTTGAGACGGGGATGTTCGAGATGAAGAAGCCGGTGACGGAACTGCGCATCGACACACCCGCGGGGATGGTTACAGCCTACGCGCGGATTGAGAGTGGCAGTGTAACGACGGTCTACTTCCACAATGTGCCGTCGTTTGTCGTTGACTTGGACGCCTTGGTGACCGTCCCGGGCCTCGGCGATGTGCGATACGACTTGGCTTTCGGAGGGGCTTACTACGCCTACGTGAATGCTCCCGACGTCGACGTGAAGTGCTCACCGGTCGAGTTCCGCGACCTGATTGAAAAAGGGATGGCCATCAAAAAGGCGGTAATGCGGTCGCGGCGCATACACCATCCCTTCGACGAGGAACTTGGTTTTCTTTACGGGACGATCTTCGTTGATGCTGCCCGGGACAGCGATGCGCATAGCAGAAACGTTTGTGTATTTGCTGAGGGCGAAGTCGATCGAAGTCCCACGGGCACGGGTGTCAGCGGTCGGGCCGCCATTCATCACGCGCGCGGAGAACTCGGACTCAGAGAACCGATCGTTATCGAGAGTATCCTCGGAAGTCGCTTTTCGGTCCAGGTCGCCGAGACAACCACCTTTGGGCCGCACGATGCGATCGTGCCGGAGGTGGAAGGCAGCGCCTTCATCACCGGCCGCAACCTCTTCTGTGTGGATCCTGCCGACCCGATGGGCGAGGGATTCATACTTCGATGACGCCGTACGAATACCTGCGAACCACATGGACAGCTCCATACTAATTCTGTCAGATGATGACGTTCGGGATCTTTTGCCGATGGAAGAGGCGATCCGGCTGATGGAGCATGCGTTCGCAGCCTTGTCAGCGGGTCGGGCGCAGGTGCCGGTGCGGTCTTCCGTGTCCAACGCGACCACCGGCTGCATCGCCCTCTTCATGCCGGCCGCAGACGACGACCTTGGCTTCTCCGTCAAGGCCGTAACAGTGCAGCCCGACAACGTTCTGCGAGCGCTTCCGTCCATTCACGGACTTGTTCTCGTGTTTGATCGACTCACAGGTGCGCCGCAAGCGGTACTGTCGGCTGAAGCGTTGACGGCGATCCGAACTGGCGCTGCGTCCGGCCTCGCTGCCGATCGGCTTGCTCGCGAAGACGCGAAGATCCTTGGTGTATTCGGAACGGGTCCACAGGCGCGCACGCAAATCGAAGCCGTCTGCCAGGTGCGTCCGATCGAGCATATCATGGTATTTGGAAGGGACCCGCAGAAGACGTCAGACTTTGCGAAATGGGTCGTCGAATCGATGTCGATTGACTGCGTTGCGGAGTCGGAAACGTCGGCAATTCGCCAGGCGGATATTGTGTGCACGGTGACCTCTTCATCTCGACCGGTTTTTGATGCAAGCGACGTTGCGGCCGGGACGCACATCAATGGCGTCGGGTCTTTCCGGCCGGACACGTTCGAAATTCCTCCAGAGACCGTGCGGGAAGCCGTTCTATTTGTTGACCACCGGGAATCATGCCTTGCCGAGGCCGGAGACGTCCTCGCTCCTTATCAAACAGTCGATGAGGCGGCTGCGGCGATACATGCCGAGATAGGCGAGGTTATACTGGGACGTGCCAGCGGTCGTCCTGGCAGGGATGCTGTGACCTTCTTCAAGTCGGTCGGGAATGCCGTTCAAGACTTGTTTGTGGCCCGGCACGTAGTGGAGAGGGCGGAAAGCGATCGGAGCGACCGGCGGGTTCCTATCTGACTATCTGACATCTCCTTTTTGGGGCGAACTTGCCTTCACAGCGTCGCTCCGCGAGATCCGGTCCGACCTCCGTTCGCTGCCGTTCTGCTGCAGGTGGAACACCAAAAGTTGCGGTCGGCAACAAAAAGCGATTCGGACGCAACCAAAGTGGATATTCTTTCAGTCGTAGTTAGATGAACTGTCTACTACGTATTTGGATGCGGGAAGACGAGGGATGCCGTAGTGGAACGTCCTTCGTGCGGTTAAGGAGTTGCAAGTACTTTCTTCCGTGTTTAGAAAGGCGACATTTCAATGAAGTCTGTCCTCGTACATCCTGGCTGTTGCGCTGGAGCAGGATCATGAAAGAGACGAGAATTGGATTTGTTACCCTGTTCATTGCAGGCGCCCTGCTCGCAACGGGCTGCTCCGACACCGTCGGCCCGGACACGGACGATCCGATCGATGGGATTGGCCTTTTCTCTGGTGAGATCGATCCATCAACCGGGTCGATAATTCTGAAGACGCTGGAAGTGGAGGGCACCGAAGCAGTGCCTGTCCGCATCCAGCTTCTGGGCCGGTTCGTCCGCGATCGTACACCGGACGGTTCGATCGG
>JBFIPX010000198.1:0-6084 GCA_041609895.1 Rhodothermales bacterium | reverse complement strand
GCTCGGCATTGGTTACCAGCGTGAAAGGGACAGCGGCAGAGAGGTTGCGTCCGCCGGCGTCGGCCTCAACTTCGTCAGCGGTGAAATCATTGTGACGCACCTAGCCGACCAGGTAGCGGAATGCGGGATGCAGATCGGCGATCAGCTTCTGGCGCTGAACGGTGAAGAGATAACGATTGAGACGGTTCGTGCGATTCTGGGACGGTTTCAGGCCGTGCCGGCGGGTGTGCCCTACACGGCAAGACTGGGTCGGGCTGGTGAGGAGATCGAAATCACCTGTGAGAAGTTCATGCAGCCAGTTGTCGATCAGCACGTTTTCGATGTCGACACGGAAGCAGATGAAGCTGCCTCACGCCTCCGAGACATCTGGATGCAAAATCTCCCCCTCGCCGCAGGCTGATGTCGTATCGACAGGCCCTCATCGTCACCGTGTTCTCCTCTCTGACTATTAGCGGTGGGCTGCTCGGCGGCTGCGCGTCGTCATCAGCACGGAGCGGCGCCAAAGGTGAGGCGAAGGGTAGCTACGATACGGCGTTTCCGTCGGCCGAGACAGGCCAGTTGATCGAGCAGGCGTTTCGCTCCGTGCGAAGGGTCAACTCCGTCGCGTACTATCGCGAGCATACTTTTGGCCCGATTGACGCGGTGCGTCCCGAGGATCTCTCAGTCATGGACTTGGAAGCGGGGTCGCTGGAGCCGGTGTACTTCAGGGATACAGCCTCCGGAACTGGAATTGCACTTCCGGCCGGCGAGGATCACGTCGCAGTCTTGACCAGCGCGCATGTTGTTCATTTTGCGGATACCATCTTGACGTTATACGAGCCCGTTTCGGACTATGAGGCTAGGGTCAGAACGGTAGCCATCAAAGAGCGTCAGGTTATCTATTTGCCTGATGTGGAGGGGGCGGATGCGCTCGAACTTCTTTCGATCGACAGGCGTGCAGATCTCGCCCTGGTAGGTCAGCGGCTGGGGGGAGCGGATAGCAAGGTCCCGCCGTTGCCATTTAAGACCGGTCAGATGGACGACTTGCAGTGGGGGTCGTTCGTGTACGTGTTAGGATATCCGGCGGGCGTCAAGATGGTGACCCGCGGCCTTGCGAGTCGTCCGGTTGCCGACAACCGCAAGTCATTTGTGATAGACGCAACTTTTAACAATGGCTTCAGTGGCGGAGCTGTACTTGCCATCCGCGACGGCGTCCCGAATCTGGAATGGGTAGGCGTCGCAACCTCGAGTGCGGCTCGTACCGAATGGGCGCTCATGCCATCTGTCTCCGAAGGCGACATCGGCCTCGACCCCGGGAGGCCGTTTCGAGGAGATATCTTCGCGGTTCAGAAGAAGAGCTTGCGGTATGGTATCACGATCTGCGTCTCGTCAGACGCAGTAGTCGAATTTCTCGAACGCTACCGTGAAACGCTCCACTCACAAGGTTTTCGAGTCGAACTTCCGAGATGAGGATATCGATGCGGCCGTCGCATAGTCCATTAGTACCCCTGGACTTAGCGCCTTGGGTTGGGCGGAACCGCTTTCTCGACCGATTCCGCCCCTGAAGTTCAACCGCTGTACTAGCCGACTCTACTCTCGCTTGCCGAGAACCGCCGTCAAATCGAGAAGCTGGTCATCACGACGAACGCGAATCATGACGGAATCACCCGGCGCATGGTCCCGCAGCGCGTACGTGTAGTCGTAGATGTCGTTGACGTCCTTGCCGCCAAACTGGATTACCACATCACCGCCGGTCAAACCAGCCTGTTCCGCCGGACTGCCTGACCGAACGCCGGATAGCCGCAGCCCGCCCCCTTCAACTTCGCCGAAATCGGGAATGGTGCCGAGATACGGCCCGTAGCCACCGCCGCCCCGTTGCGGCCGTTGCTGCTCAACAAACGTCAACGACTCTTCTCTGCCTGCAAGCTCCTCAATGACGTCGATCGTCAGTTCACCGATAGCTGCCATTCCCTCAGCATTTATCAACTCCCAATCATCTTCCGGCCGATGGTACTGTGAATGCGTTCCGCTGAAGAAGTGCAGTACCGGTACGCCGCGGGCGTAGAAGGAAGTTTGGTCGCTGGGTCCATATCCGTCGCCAACGCGGCTGATCTTGATGTCACTCCCTTCGGTTACCCGGTCCAGGAGTTCGTCAAACTCCTCCGCGGTCTCCGTACCAAAGAGCTGCAATTTGCCATCGTCCATTCGGCCGACCATGTCGAAGTTGATCATCGCGATGACATTCTCGAGGTCGAATGGCGGATTCTGCGCAAAGTGATCTGAGCCGAGTAGACCCATCTCTTCACCCGAGAAACCGACGAAGGCAATGCTCTTGGATGGTCTGTTCTCCGGCTTTGAATAGTGTTCTGCAAGGCCCATCAGCAGCGCCGTCCCGGAAGCGTTGTCGTCGGCGCCGTTGTGCGTTTCTTGCGATTCCGGGTCCAGTGAACCGGGGCCACCAAGGCCGAGATGGTCGTAATGAGCACCGACCACGATGAGATCGTTTCCGGGGTCCGATCCTCTGACAATCCCGCCTACATTGTAACCGGTAGCGATGACCGGACTCACATCAACGATACCGTGAATTCGTGCATACTTGTTGTTCAAAGCGCTGGCCGTATGCTCGTTTTCGACGACCTGGATTACCGGTATCCCGACAGAGCTTGGTCGTTCACCCACTCGCGGCATCTTAAGCTCGGATACCTTGATGATCGCTCCATCCATGCCCGACTCGCGGGCGAGTGTCGCGCGCCTTCGGAGCGACGCGTCAATTCCGCCGTGACCGTGCATACCGGCCGGAGTGCCGCCATCGATCAGCGCTGTATTCTTCGACGTAGGCCTCGCCACTGCGAAGTCGTTGGCTTCCAGGCCGTAGCCCGTCGGCAGGATCCTGCCGGATATCGGTCCGGAAGATGAGAACGTGAACGGATACCAGTCACGGCCGAGGACCAATTCCGGAGCCTCCATGGGCGTGTGAATCGCGACCTTGCTTTCAGGGCCTACTTCGATCGTGGTTGCAACCTCGAAGGGCTGGCGATAACCTTCGGCAAACAGTGGGTCGAGCCCCAGCGACATGAAATGATTTTCGAGGTACGCAGCCGCAGAGTCCGCTCCCGGTTCGCCCGTTTCCCGCCCTCCCAACTCGTCGGAAGCGAGGTAGCGAACGTGATCCAGCAGCCGGTCGGCGTCGAGAGATTGAGCATGCAAGACCGACGTTGAGGAGACCAGGAGCGCGGCCGCAGCGCTTACGGTCCACCGTGCCACTAATTGAAGTCGTGAGATCATCATTTCCTTCTTCACACTCTCGTTGAACGGAGCCTTTAAAACACCAGGGTAGCGGCCAGGTTCGGATTTAGTATTGAGTGATGATGAAGATATAGCCGTCAGCCATGCGGGCGAATTGACCGCAACGCAAGAGGCGAAAACAGGTGTCAGGATTTAGCAGCGATGTGACCTGCCTTCCGTCTTAGAAGACTAACTACTCACAAGTCGAAGGCTCCGTCCGTCCTCACCTGCCAACGAACGTGTTGAAACAGCCGTAATTATTATATTTAATTGTTCTTCCCACGCTGTTCCACCAAAATTCCCAGCAGTCATGATCCGGAAACAGAAAATCAAGGGGTCCAACAAGGTCAAGGTCACCTTCGTGCTGCCGGAAGAGGTAGTCGACGGAAAAGTCTCGGTCGTTGGTGACTTTAACGATTGGGATCCCCAGGTAAATCGTTTCGTCAAGCGCCGCAACGCCACCTACAGTACCGCGGTGAAACTCGGCCCGGGAGAGCGTCATGAGTTTCGTTACTACGCTGACGGTGGCCAGTGGCTCGACGAGGACGATGCCGACGCTTTCAAGGCAAACGTCTTTGGTACGCAGAACTGCGTAGTGGAGACTTGAGAAAGGAGCCGGAGCAGACGGCGTAATGTGCGCCTCGAACTGCTTTCGTCGTCGCCCACCAATTAGTTGATCTCTGTTCAGCCCGATCGGAGATGGCGCCTCGATTTGGCCGAAGCCACTGGTCGTACACGTGAGCGTTGTCGACTCGGTGGTGTTGGCAGCTCATCCTTGGTCGAATAACGGTACCCGAGACCAATGCAGACAAAACTTTGCCCTAAATGCGGCGCCGTAAATGACGAAGCGGCGGCGGTTTGCGAGTGCGGCTTCAACTTCAATTCCGATGAGCGGGTCGATCCTGTGCAGGACATGATTCGTTCATCGCTCGCGGGGTTACTAGGAGGAGGACCGCTGAATGTCGGCGCGCTGGCCGTTGCGGCGGCAATCTTCTGGGGTGGCGCCGTTTTTCTTACTACCTGGTGGTTGATACTCTTTGATGGCGCGAGCGGGGAGTCCCTGTTTCTGGGCCGAATCTACTTTGGGTACTCGGTGAGCCCTTTGGGGAGTGTTATTGGGCTGCTGTGGGGATTGGTTGACGGGGCGATCAGCGGCGCCGCCCTGGCTTGGCTGTACAACGTTGCTCTCATGCGTTTCTCGCGGAGGAATCGTGGCAGCTAATAAATCCACGATGCCACACAAAGACGGCCAGCAACTCCGTGTAGGCATAATCTGACGCGCATTAGGGGTTCTGTCTGTTGTAGATGCGTGTTCGCCATGTTGTGATTCTTGATTACGGCGTGGGGTCTTCTTTGTAGAAGCTCAACCGTAATCGAGGCCAACATGAACGCGAAGCACTCGGTAATAGCCCTGATCACCGTATCGTTTCTCGGCTGCGACTCGCTCGACCTTTCACAGCAACGTGCTGGATCCGAGGGAGTCATCAAGCTTGAGAACTCTTCACTCTCAAAGGCGCCGTCAGAATCCGGTGTCGTTATTCGGTGGGCAAACGACTTGGCGTTGTTTGCATACTTTAATCCGTCGGATCAGGTCGTCAGCATTCACGCGACCGTCGATGCACTCGATTGGGCGTGTGGAAATGACGTCGAATCATTCGAACCACTGTCCGTAACTGAGGTTATGACACCTCGTGGACCGACCGTTGCACGAACGAATGCCACGTTGTTGGTTCGTGTGTATTCCCCGTCAACGCTCACGTTGGCAGAGCTGTTGTCCGATGGATGCTCCGCACTACAAGCGCAAACACTTGCTGCTGAGGGCTTTTTGCAACAGACGTTCAACGATAATGATGTGTGGGGATATGGTGGCAGAACCAACTCATTCTCTGTTAGGACGCATGGCCGCATCGACATAATTGGCGGTGGCAAGGCTACCTATCGCCTGTTTCGCCACTGGCAGATCTCACAGGACAGTGACTTCAGGGTTGTGAAGCAGGTCGGGCCAGAACTCGTCGCAGTCAAGTGACATCGCAGTCCGGAGGAGCGGCGAAAGCACTTCGCAGTGCGAGCTTCGACGGGGTGTTCAAACCGCCAAGAGCCTGTCCTTAGTGAACAACCTCACCGCTGTACATCCGCTCGCCAGCCTCGATCGCGAGCGCAAGCTGGTTTTCGGGAGGGGGCAACGGGCATGTGGCGTACGGCGAGAACACACATGGCGGGCTGTAAGCCTTGTTGAAGTCGACGACCACAGCACCGGTTGAGTCGGGCAGGTCCGTATAGAGAAATCTGCCGCCGCCATAGGTGTCGCGGGCATTCGTCTCATCAGCAAATATGAGAAAGAACTCGTCGTCATCTGCATCGGCAACTGCTTGCAGTCGATACTCAACCCCGTCGCGCTCGAACACGACTTCGCCAGGGGAGGGCGATTGCGATACGGTCCCGAGAATCGTAGGCACTGCAATCGTTCGAGGCGGGTCGTAGGGCTCGAATGCTGCGTACACACGCCAATAGGGATCAATGGGATAGAAGTCGATCCCCTCGAAATTGACCCGAGCCGTCGCAAGGCTGTCCTTGAGCCGAAGTCCCACTGCTCCGTCGCGTTCAATGAGATACCATTCGAGGGACGCCCATGACATGATGGTCGTCGAGTCTTCGAGGTCGGTGCGAAGCGTTGCGCGACGGACCGATCGACCGTCGACAAGCATGTCGGTCTCGTGCTCAACGTACAAGTCGATTGATGTCGAATCGTAGTGTATCGTCCCAAGCAGTGGGGGAGCCTCAGCCGGGAACACGATTTCGTTCGCGGGATCGGAGCCAAAG
>JBFIPX010000197.1:0-6099 GCA_041609895.1 Rhodothermales bacterium | reverse complement strand
CTCGGTGATCGGGAATTGGCTTTGACCTTGGGTGCGGAGCTGGCTGATGTAAATGGAGACTTTGCATTCGACGACGAGTCGAGTTTTCCAACTATGGTAAGGCGGCGTTCCAACGCTGATCGGCAGACGGTCAGCGTTTACGGCAAGGTCCAACGAAGTGCGCCGAGGTCGGAAACGCGAATTGCCGGTTGGATCATGTCATCTAATCGGGGCTTGCCGGCCGTCGCGGGTGGGGAAGCCGCGGGCGAACGCCAATGGGATGATCTAATACGATTTTGGGCTTCCCATCGGTGGCAACGCGATGCAGGCCGGATCGAGCTGCAGGCGTCTGTCCAGCAGTCGACAATTCGTTATGTCAATCCGGTACTGAAGATCGATGACACGGGCGTAACGAGATCGATCTCGATCGGTGCATCGCAGCAGCGCCAAGTTGCAGATGGGCTGCGGGCTCGCCTGGGTGTCGATCTCTTCACGCAGTCGGCAGATCATCCCGCTTTATCGGGGCTCGTCGGTCAGTCGGGCGTTGCCGCCAACATTCTTGGCATTCTGTCCGTCTCAAGGTACGCGATGCTCTTTCCCGCCATTAGGTCCGACTGGTTGGTTCGAGATGGGAGTGTGATCCAGAGTCTAGCTCCTTCACTGCGCGTTCGCGTTGCGCCCGACGCATGGCGACCACTGGCTGTCAAGGCCGGACTAGAACGCGCGTTCAGATTTCCGACATTCAACGATCTTCACTGGAAAGGTGCTTATGCGTCGGGAAACCCTGATTTAAAGCCAGAAACTGGAATCTCTACGGATGTGGGTGTCGAGATCCGATCGAATACGGTGTCTGCGGAACTCACGGGGTTCTACCAGTCCCTTCAGGATCGCATTACGTGGCTCCCGGCAAGTGACGGAACATGGAGTCCGCGCAACATCGGACGCGCGGAAAGTGCCGGCTTCGAACTTGGGGGGAGCGCTGCATTTCGTCTGGTAAATATGCCGTTTCGAGTGACCGTCTCTTACGAAAACGTGGCTGCCCGAGATCGCTCTGATCCAACAGCCAGCACGTATGGAAAGCAACTTCGATACATACCGCGGCACACGCTGCGATCCGGTATCGCGATCGAAAACGACGGTTTTACGGCGGGCGTCTCACTTCGCGTCGTGGGTAGGCGCTTCATTACTGAAGACGCATCCGAGTCTCTTCCGTCCTATTCCGTGTTCGATCTCAGCGCCGCCTGGCGCCTTCAGCTTGCGCGCGTTCGACTAGACCTGTCCGCCGTCCTCGAGAATGCCGGCGACGCCGCTTACCAGCCGGTAGCTGGTTATCCCATGCCTCCGCGCCATCTGCGACTAAAGCTTGGCCTCACAATCTAATAGCATACCAATCGAATGACGTTCCCTCTACTTCCATCGTTTCGTCTCGCTGTTCTTCTCGTTGCCGCGGTCGTGCTTGCCGCATGTGAGTTATCATCGTCGGAAGACGACACGCCTGTTCTCGGAAAGGTCGTTGTTGCCAATCAGGGAAATTTTTCAGACGGCAACGGATCGGTGTCCGTCTATGACCCGGCCACAGGAGAATCGTCCGTGATGGTCTCTGGGCTTGCATCGATCGTTCAAAGTATCCACGTGTCTGACGCGCGCGTTCACGTCGCCTCCAACACGGGCAACCGAGTTGACGTTTTTGACCCCGTGACCGGCGATCAGGTAAGCCAGATCGTGAATGTGGAGAGCCCGCGCTATATGTCGCGCGCCGACGACGCCACCTTGCTCGTTACCAATTTGTTTGACAACAGCGTCTCGCTAATCGATCTGGGCCAATCCCGCGTATCGGCAACAATTGAGGTGGGAGCCAATCCGGAAGGGATTCTTGTTCTCGGCGACGAGGCTTTCGTGGCGAATCATGGCTTCGGAGCCGGAGAGTCGATCTCGGTCGTGAGTCTGCCCGGTCGCGCTGTCTCACGAACCATCGATGTAGACTGTGATGGCCCACGGTTTACCTTCCTTGACGCGCAGGTGGAGCTGCTGGTCGTGTGTAGCGGGCAGATCATCTATGACGCAGAATTCAACGTCGTCGGCACCACCGATGGTGCTATCCTGGTACTGGACCCGGCCTCCGGTGTGGAGACCGACCGAATATCACTCGACGGGATGATCACTACCGCAGGGCCGGGTCAGGACGCCTTCTACGCCGCGTCTCTTCGAAGGCTGTTTGTGGTTCTTGAGCAGCGGACGATTCTGGCGATTGACACCGACGTGAATGCGGTCTCCAACGTGATCGGTCCGATCGAAGGCGAGCCGATCGGCGGTGTTGCATATCGAGATACCGATGGCCTTCTGTACGTTGCGCGCGTTCCTGGCTTCACACAGGCCGGTAGCGTGACGATGCTTTCCCTTGACGGGTCGGTGGTAGCGGAGTTCGGAGCAGGGGTGGCGCCGTCACACATCGACTTCATTGAGGAGTAGTCGTAATGAGTGGCATATGGGTCGATAGGTGTCTGTGTCACGGAGTAACTTTCGAGGATCTAAAGAAGGTCGCTGATTCGAAAGGAATAGTCGAGCTTCCTGATCTACAGAAGGTTGTGCCCTTTGGTATGAACTGCGGATTATGTCACCCATACGTCCGGCGAATGCTGCGGACCGGCGAGATCGCTTTTGACTATCTCATCGATTCGGCAGCTGATGAATGAGGGCGACTCGGTAACATTTCGGTTACATTGGCACGGGACAATCAGTGTAACTTATCATTCTGTAATCGTGTGAGATAGGCTCAGAATTCAGAGACCGTTTGAACGTCAACCGCAGCGCGTCCACCCCGCAAGCAAGAGGCCGCATCCTTGTTGTCGATGACGAGGACGACATTCTCGACCTCCTTGACTACAACCTTCGAAAGGAAGGTTATCATGTAGATCTGGCGCGAGACGGCATCGAAGCGCTTGAAAAGGCTCAAGCCGATTCTCCCGACGTCATAATCCTCGACGTCATGATGCCGCGCATGGATGGTATCGAGTTCTGCCGAACGATTCGCAGTCATGCCGTCCTTCGATCCGTGCCGATTCTGATGCTCACGGCGAAGAGCGAAGAGGAAGATCACGTCGCGGGACTTGATGTGGGGGCGGATATCTATCTGACAAAGCCCATATCACTACCGGTCCTCCTCAGTCAAACGAACGCACTCCTTCGATCAAGAGATCGATCAGAGAATCCGCCTGAGAAGCTCTCCGTCCACGATCTCGAAATTGACCGTGACCGCTTTCGTGTTCTCAAGATTCAAAATGGCGAGAGTGAGGAATACCGGCTTCCCCGCAAGGAGTTTGAACTACTGTATTTTCTCGCATCGAAACCTGGGATCGTCTTCTCGCGCACAGAGCTGCTTGATACGGTGTGGGGTACCGATGTGTATGTGGTGGACCGAACCGTTGACGTGCATGTTCGAAAGATCCGGGAGAAGATCGGAAGCGAGTACATTCAAACGGTCAAGGGTGTCGGTTACCGATTCAAGGAATAGATCTTCCCCAATCGACGCAGAGCTGGCAAGAAATGATTAGGGTCTTTCGTCTCCCGCTGCGCGCGTCGATCGGTATCACGATCGTCAGTGGCGCCGTCCTCGCTCTGCTTGGCCTATTGGTGGCAGACGGCATTCCGATTTGGTCCGCCGCAGTCGGGGCTCTTGTTATCGGAGGGTGTGGCTACCTCCTTGTCCACTTGCTCATCGTTGAGAAGCTGCGTGAAATAGAGCGACTCCTTCTTGGGATCGGCGAACGCTCCTTCGATGCCATGGACGAAGCCGACGTACGCGGTGATGACGAACTCGCCGAACTGGGCCGATTGGCCCGGCGGTCCGGCAAGGCAGTACGAGAGGAGATGGAAGAGCTCAAGAAGATGGAGAGTTACCGTCGCGACTTTATTGGTAACGTCTCCCATGAACTGAAGACGCCCATATTCGCGATCAAGGGCTTTTCGGAGACCCTTTTGCGCGGTGCCATCGAGGACCCGGAAGTCAACCGGTCTTTCATCAACAAGATCTTCAGAAACGCTGACCGGCTGGACAATCTTGCCAAGGACCTGTCTGAGATATCGGCGATGGAGACCGGCCAACTGCGAATGGTGAAAGCGCCATTCGCGGTAGACCAGATTATATGGGAGGTTCTCGAGTCGCTTGAACCGCTGGCCGCAGAGAAAGAAATCAGCATGCGGGCGGTACTTCCACAAGCCCTTCCGCCCGCGCTGGGCGATCAGGAGCGTATCCGCCAGGTACTCACAAACCTTGTCGATAACGCGCTGAAGTACACGAACCCGTCGGGCAGTGTCGAAGTTGTAGCGCGCTCCGTTGAACCGTCAGAGATCAAGATCTCGGTCGTGGATGACGGAATCGGCATCGCCGTCGAGCATCTGCCGCGCCTGACGGAGCGGTTTTATCGCGTGGACAAGAGCCGATCGCGATCGCAGGGCGGTACCGGCCTGGGGCTCTCCATCGTCAAGCACATTCTTGCGGCGCATGGCCGCAAGCTGCAGGTAAGCAGTACGGAGGGGCGTGGCTCTACGTTTGGCTTTTCACTGCAGTCTTCACCGGTCCACGCATACAAACCTGACCGCTACGAAGCCGCGATCGCCCTCTAGATCGCACCTTCACAACCGGAACGGACGTTCGGTGTGGCGGTAAAACCTGTTATAACAACAGTTACCCACCACATTGATTGCGCCTCGTCAGATGAATCTTAAGGAAAGGTTGAAACAGGGGGCGTTCGAGTCTCCCTCTCAGGAGTCCATGCTGAACGTCATGGTGACTAACTCGTGGATGCTCTCGGAGATGTCCGGGACCATGGGCTCTTTCGACATCACTCCTGCACAGTATAATGTATTAAGAATTCTGCGCGGCTCGCATCCCAACGCACTGACTTGTAGCGACATCGGAAGTCGTCTAATCGATCGCACGCCCGACGTAACCCGCCTGCTTAATCGGTTGCAGAAGCGCAGACTGATAAGTCGGGAGCGGGCGGACCACGACCGGCGCGTTGTCGAGGTTCACATCACCGGGAAGGGCCTGGACTTGCTCAAGAAGATGGACCCGGCCGTGTCAGCATCAGTCGATCGGCTTGGTTCGGCGCTCAGCGCCAGGGAGCACAAGCAGTTGAGTGATCTTTTGGATCGGCTTCGTGCTTCGGGCTGATACACGGCTGGAACGTATCTTCGCAGGGTAAAGCCAACCGCCCGCCGCATGCGACACGAACCCTACGAACTTAGCCGCCCGCAGAAGCTGTATGTCGTATGCGCCGCCATCTTCATAACGGCGCTTGTCATTGCTGAGGCGACCGCCGGCAAGCTCTTTACCCTCTTCGAACTTCCGTTCTCAGTCGTCATTCTTGGAACGAGGTTCGATCAGGTGATCATGACGGCAGGTGTGATCGCCTTTCCGATCACTTTCATTATCACCGACCTGCTGAACGAGTACTACGGCGTCAAGGGCATCCGATTTGTCACGGTCCTTGGCATGGTGATGATCATCTTTGAGTTCGCCATTTTACAGGTCGCCATCGCGGCTCCGACATCCGAGATATCACCGGTTCCGGGTGCCGCTTTCGACGTCGTGTTCGGCGCTACGGGTCGCGTCATTGTTGGAAGCCTTGTAGCGTACATCATTGGTCAGCTCGCCGACATCACCCTGTTTCACTGGCTCAGGCGGCTCACCAAGGGGCGGCACCTATGGCTCCGCGCGACCGGGTCAACCTTCGGATCTCAATTTCTGGACACGTTCATAGTCCTGACAATCGCTTTCTACGGTCAGTTGAGCTTCGAGGCGATCATCGCGATCACGCTGTTCAACTACGCTTACAAGTTCATCATCGCAATCGTGATCACCCCCATTATCTATGCGGCCCATTGGGTAATGGACGCCTACCTCGGGAAAGAGACTGCTGAAGAACTTGTCCTATCTGCTGCGGAGGCAGACTAACGTTTTCACTGGACCGCCGTCTGCCTTTCAATTCAGGCAAGTAAGACGTTAATTGGCGCCGCTCCTGTTTCCTATCGTACCGAATGATTCGATTCTCGGCTTTCGCCTTGCCCACCCTGCTGCTCTTCTGGCTGAACGCAGCGGCACAGCCATTCGAGATCCCT
>JBFIPX010000196.1:0-6151 GCA_041609895.1 Rhodothermales bacterium | reverse complement strand
CAGGTAGTGGGAACGAGCATCCTTCTCACAGGTCAAGTCAAGGCGTTTCTGTGGGAAGCGGGCAACATCCGAGAACTTGAACCGGATGTCTCTCGAGGAAGCCAGGCTTACGGAATTAACGAGTCGGGCATCGTCGTCGGTGCCGTCGAGGAAAACGGTGGCATCGTGGCCGCGCGATGGGAGTTCGGAGCTGAGAAAAGCGAGAGCACTTTGCTTGATGGACTGGACGGACAGCTAAGCGTCGCCCTTGATGTGAATTCGTCGGGCGATGTTGTCGGAACGGCGCTTACGGCTGACGGCCAGTTTCATCCTGTGATCTGGCAAGGCTCCGCACTTACGGTGATCTCTGCGGACGGCATTGACGTCGGGCAGGCGGAGGCGATAAGCTCTAGCGGCGAGATCGTCGGTTCCGTGCTCACATCTGCGAACGCGGAGCGAGCAATTCGCGGAGAGCTTGGCAACGTGCGTCAGCTTAGCTCTGATGACAGTCGCGCGTATGACATTAACGGTTTGGGTATGGCCGTCGGCAGCAAGGTCGCCGGAACGGCAGTAGCTGCCGTGAGCTGGTCGTCGAGTGGTTTGGAATCTGAGCTCCCGGCGCCGGGGGCTGGTTTCGCTGAAGCGTACGGTGTGAATGATTCGGGCTGGATCGTCGGCGTCGTCGGGAATAATACTGCCACAACCGCGGCCAAGACGAGTGAAAGGGGATTGCTGCTACAAAACGACCCGCTCTTCACGATAACTGATGAATCAGATGTCGCTGCCGATTTCAGCAAATCCATGACCGAGCTCGTCGGCCTGAAAAAATCCGAGTCTCTCGAGCTTCGCGCTGCACTGTGGGTTGGCGGAAGCGTCCTCGACCTGAATGCTCTCATACCCGAAGCATCCGGATGGACTCTCGTGGAAGCTCGCGACGTCAACAATGCGGGCCAAGTCACGGGTTACGGCTTGTTTCAGGGAGCGCCGCGTGCGTTTGTCTTGACGCTGACCGGAAACGAAGCCCCTGCTGGCAAGGCGGATTACGTCACGACCTTCATCGGTGAACCGCTGACCATTGATCTTCTGGCAAACGACAGCGACGCGGACGGTGACACCTTGACTGTCATTGCGGTGACTTCACCGCTCAACGGTTCCGTTGACCTGATCGACCGATCCCGGGCCGTTTATCGTCCGGACGCCGTCTTCGTAGGCGAAGACAGTTTCACCTACACGGTAGCGGACGGCAGGGGAGGATCAACTACTGCGGAAGTCTTTGTCACTGTGGAAGAGGTTCCTAAGCAGTTCGAGCTTGCCCAGAACTACCCGAATCCGTTTAACCCGACCACGACTATCGAGTTTGTCCTACCGTCCGACTCCAAGGTCACGTTGCAGGTGTTCGACGGACTCGGTCGAGCCGTAGCCACGCTCGTCGACGAGGATCGCCCGCGTGGGCGGCACCGTGTGCCTTTTGATGCCGGGAACCTGTCGAGCGGCATCTACCTCTACCGCGTCCAGGCGGGATCATTCTCGGCGACGCGGAAGCTCATCGTCGTCAAGTAGCCGGATCCGAGACGGTCTTCTTATCCCGGCAAGGGTGCTCGCCGTCGTCCCTTATGAAACACATTTCTTCGTGGCATCCTTTCTGGCCCCGACTCCTGCCTTCTGCCCCGCGCCGAAAGCCATCTATGTGACCACACAGGTATCGGGCCTTCCCCTACATCCGGGGTCGCCAAACTCCCTGTAACCGTGTGGCGGCCGACATCTAACGTGAACCCCGAAAAACCGGACTGAATCAAGGTCGTGACCTCTGATTTGACGCGCTTAGGTTGGACGCCCTGTATCCGGTGAATGCTCATTGAACGACGCGTCTCTTCCACCTCTCAAAGGACACTAAACGGGAGGTATCTCGCATGAAGAAACTGATACTGCTTACGTCCACGATCTTCCTGGTCGCGGGCACTCAATTCATACTTAGTCTCGCACCGGACGTACAGGTTCGCGTAGAAGCCGTCAGCCCACAAGAGATCGACGAGCTTGGATGGACCACGCGTGCATCGAACGGTCTCCGCGTCGTAGGTGTTGGCGAGTTGGTCTACCTCGTCGGTTTGGAGGAAACCGATACGCTCACGGTTACAGGCTATGAATGGTCGGTGGCAGTGGTACCCACAGGCTCGGGTCTCACAGCACTTGATAGCGTCGGAACCATGTGGAACACGTTCCGGCCGGACGTCGAGGGGGATTATACCATCGATTTAACCATCACGACGGCGGAAGCGGGCGCTGCGTCGTCCAGCGTTTCTATTACGGCGGCCAACTACGTTGGTGTTGGTACCATGGTGCCGGGAGTGGCGCCGGACGCGGGTGCCGGACAGTGTGCTGCTTGCCATCCTACCAATGCCACGCAGTGGTCGGGAACGGGGCATTCGTCCAAGTTCACGCGTGCAATCGATGGCATAGAGCACTCTTTCTATGCTGATAGATGTAACCAGTGTCATACCGTTGGATACAATACAGACCCGGAGGCGGACAACTTCGGCTTTGACGACTTGCAGAGGTTGCTTGGCTGGACAATGCCCGACACGCTGCAGGTAGGTAACTGGGATTCACTCGTTACTGCGTACCCTGATCTTGCGCAGAAGGCGAATATTCAGTGTGAGAACTGCCATGGACCCGGGAGTCAGCACAAAGGCGTCTTGGGCCGCCGGACGGGACCGGATGCCGCTCCGAGAATCCAGATATCGCTTGACGAGGGCGTCTGCGGAAGTTGCCATGAAGATCAGCCATATCATCTCAAGACCATACAGTGGAAAAACTCGGCCCATGCAAATGGAAGCACATTTGCCAGTAGGGGAACGAGTGCAAGCTGCGCGCCCTGTCACAGTGGCTATGGATTCGTCAATCGTACGGACATAGAGTACGCGGCTCGCGACCTCCCGGAGACTGGTGCCCAGAACATATCCTGCGCCGTCTGCCACGATCCACATAGTGCTCGCAACGAGCATCAACTGAGGGTCCTGGACGATATCGAGTTGGAAAATGGATTCGTGATCACGAAGGGCGGCTCGGGCAAGCTGTGCATGAACTGCCATCACGATAGGCGCGCAGGGGGTGCGGACGTTTACGTGGCGGAGCCGCGTTCGACGTTCCGAGGACCGCACGGAAACGTTCAGGCAGACATGTTATTCGGCCAGAACTACATCAGCTTCGGCCGGGTGCTGCCGAACTCGACGCACAAGGACGTCACACCGGAGGCATGCGTGACGTGCCATATGTCTGAGCCGCCAGGTGTGGGGGAACTTGGTGAGAACAAACTCGGTGGCCACAGCTGGAATATGCATGCCGAAGAGATTGTCGGCTTGGATACCGTTGAAGTGTACAACGTGAGTGCATGCAGAAACTGCCACATTCCGACGATGACGTCCTTTGAGGATCTGCTTGCCCGTGAGGACCATGACGGTGATGGGGACATTGAGCCGGTGCAGCACGAAGTCGAGGGTCTGCTGGAGCAGGTGGCCATGCTGCTTCCTCCTGTGGGTGAACCTACCGTCAACATTCGAGATCCACTTTGGAACACCGAAGAGAGCTTGCTCCAGCGAAAGGCAGCGTGGAATTACCTCTATGTCGAGGAAGACCAGAGTCATGGTATCCACAACTTTCAGCTGACGGTAGCTCTGCTCAAGTTGACCAAGGAGGTACTGGAATACGGCGTTCTGTCCGAGGGAGTGATAGTGGGAATCGAAGACGTTCCTAATGACCAAGGACGTCAAGTGGGCGTTGCGTGGAATCGATTCGGCGGAGACGGTGCAAGTGACACCCCGTTACAGGACTACTGGGTCTGGCGGCGCGTGGATGGAAACATGGGTAAGGTCAACCAAACAGATCTCATCTCATCCATCGAAGCGGTGCCGACGGGTGAAGCCGCATCAGCCAGGGTCGGAAAGATGTCCGTCGTAATGGACGGTCATCTGTGGACGGCCGTGGGGCATCAGCCCGCCGCGTCCATGGACTTGTACAGTGCGATCGTTCCGACGCTTGCCGATTCGACCGCTGCAGGTGCGTACTGGTCGGTGTTCAAGGTGTCCGGTCATGCTGAGGACTCGCAAACCTACGTGGTAAGTGATCCCGATAGCGCCTACTCGATCGATAACCTCGAACCGATGGCCCCCGTGCTATCGTTTGCGGGTGTGAATGCAGATCCGAACAACCCCTCGGTTAACTGGCTGTTCGGATTCGATCGCGAGGATCCGCTCAACGTCGACTTCAACTACTTCGCCGTGTATCGTGCGGAGGCGTTGTTTGACCCGAGCGGCATGGATCCAATCGCTACGACGACGGATCCGTTCTTCCGCGACAGCGACGTCGAGCTCGGGAAGACCTACTTCTACACGGTTGCTGCCGTCGACTTCTCGGGCAATCGAAGTGAGTTTGCACCGATGGAGCAGGTGGCCGTGGTCGTGGGAATCGACGGTACGGGTGAGGTGCCGAAGGAGTTTGCGCTGCACCAGAACTATCCGAATCCGTTCAACCCGTCAACCACGATTACCTTTGACGTGCCCAGCACGAGTGTCGTCCGCGTAGCGGTCTTCGACTTGCTCGGTCGGCGCGTACAGGTCCTTGTGGATGGCGAGGTAGCCCCCGGAACACATAGAGCAGTTTTCGAAGCGAGAGATCTTTCGAGTGGACTCTACGTGATCCGTTTCGAAACGCCTGAGAGGGCGTTCGAGAGAACGGTGATGCTGGTCAAGTAATGGCCAAACGGAGGAGCGCCGAACAGAAGCCCGGCTCCATGGGGAGTCGGGCTTCTTCGGTTTTGGCCGGATGTCGTCGGCCGGTGGACGCGTATCCCATCTTCAGAACTGAGCAGATTCCTTACGCACTTTGCACCTTCTTAATGTAACCACCGTGCCGGCCAGGCGTGCAACACGATTCAGAATATGAATCGATCATGCATGAATAGAGTTTGTCTGTCGTTAGCATTAATCGGCCTTCTCTTCGCGGACGCGCGAGCACAGGATCGCGCCTCCGTCAGCGGTTTTGTTCGGGATTCCGCGACCGGTGAAACGTTGCTCCTCGCGAACGTTCTGGTCGTCGGTACCTCGGGGGGTACGGCCACCAACACGTCCGGCTACTATACGCTGACGGGTCTCAGTCCCGGTTCCTACACGCTTCGCTTCTCGTACATCGGCTACCAGGAAAGAGAGGAGGCGGTGGACCTCGAGCCCGGCGAGAAGCTGCGACTCGACGTTTCTCTCGACCCGGAAGGATTTGTCGTTGGGGAAGTCTTGGTCACCGCCTCAGCCGAGACCGAGGAAGAGTCGCGGACCCTCGGCGTGGCCCAGCTGAAGACGGAACTTGTGCGATCTTTGCCTGCTGTTCTTGAGGCGGACGTCTTCCGGTCCTTGCAGCTGCTGCCAGGTGTGAAGGCCGCTTCCGACTACTCAGCGGGCCTATATGTCCGTGGAGGAAGCCCCGACCAAACTCTGATTCTTATTGATCGGACTACCGTTTACAACCCAAGTCACTTCTTTGGCTTCTTCTCGACCTTTAATCCGGATGCGGTCAAGGACGTTCGGCTCTACAAGGGAGGGTACCCCGCTGAGTACGGAGGTCGCCTTGGCGCTGTTGTTGACATCTACAACAAGGACGGTAATCGCAACGAGACGCGCGGGCGGTTGAGCGTTGGGCTGCTAGCGTCGCGGGCAATCGTCGAAGGGCCCTACAGCAAAGGATCGTGGATGCTGGCGGTCCGCCGCTCGACGCTCGAGCCGCTGCTCAGCGTACTGCAGGACCAGGATATCGATGGTATTCCGGACCGCTTCTACTTCGTAGATGCGAACGGTAAAGTGAATCTCGACCTTTCCGAAAACGACAGACTCTCGACCTCTTTTTATGCCGGCCAGGATAAACTGCTGTTACCTTTCCTGGACGATGCGACCGTCGACCTCGCGTACGGTAACCGAACGTTCAGTACCAACTGGACACACATTTTCTCCGATCGCCTGTTCTCGAATTTTACTGTCACGTCGTCCCGCTACTTTTCTCGGCCGGAGTTCGAGATCGCCGGCACACCGATCACGCGATCCAATAACGTTTTTGATCAGTCGATAAAGGGTGATTTCGAGTTTATCGCCGGCAGGGGTCACGAACTCAGCGGAGGGTTCTGGACGGGCAT
>JBFIPX010000195.1:0-6274 GCA_041609895.1 Rhodothermales bacterium | reverse complement strand
TCGAACCTGTCTTGTGGGCAACCCTGGCGCCTTCAGGTACTCCGGCGCTAATCATCCGGAATGACGGCACGGCTGAAAGTATGTTGATCATCTCGAGGCTGGCTTCATCCGACGCGGCCCTACCGTCGAGGATGCTTTTCATCAGTATTGCCAGATCCCGTGCGGTGGCGACGTTGTTCATTCCCGCATGAAACGCTTTCAAGTCCTCGACCCCGCGGAGAACCTGCATGCGGGTGGTCCCAAGCGATTCGATGGTTCGCTGAACGCTGTCCGCGGAAACCAAATCAATCAATTCATTCGTGGCGAGATTCGATGACGTGGTGATCAGTCTGTAAGCGAGGTCGCGTATGGTCATCTTTTGGCCTACAGAGGCGTAGATCTCTTTGTCCGAGTCGTCCTCCAGTGCAATGCTGAAAGTGGACCCATCGTAGATGGACGTGAACTCGTTTCGCACGTCGATCGAGTCGTCGAGGGAGAATTCGCCTTCGCGCGCGCGTCGGTAAACCTCAATGAGGACGGGGACCTTCATCGTGCTCGCAGCGTGGATGAGGGAATCCCCGTTTATGTCGAAGTCGTAGCCCGTTTGCGGATCGATAACAGCAACGGCAATCGTAGCGTGCGGATAACTGCTGACAAAGTCACTGACGCGTTTTTCGAGATCGTCGGCACCGCCTCGAGCACATCCAACGACGAGCATCGCTGTAGTGACAAAGAGGAGTGCAAGCAGTGACGACATGGGCGATCGATTGGTGAGCAGCTACCCTCAAATGTACTGTTGTTACCGAATCGAAGAAAGGCGGCACGCGGCTCTCATAGTGTCTGGCTAACGCGCATGGGTGCGGCATGTATATTTGGCGGGGCTACTCGTCTTATGGAAACAACCTGGTAAACATGAAACTGACCTTTTGTGGTGCGGCACGTACAGTAACGGGATCAAAGCATCTCTTGAGATTGCAGAACGGCTCAACGTTGCTTCTCGACTGCGGACTGTTTCAGGGAAAGAGGTCGATCTCGGACGAGATGAATGACCGGTTTCTCTTCGATGCGGCAGCCATTGATGTGGTTCTGTTGTCTCATGCGCACATCGACCATTCCGGACTCCTTCCGAAGCTTTACAAGGAAGGTTTTCGAGGGAAAATATGGGCGACGCATGCGACCTACTCGTTGTGCGCGCTCATGCTGATGGACAGTGCGCACATTCAAGAGAAAGACATTCGGTTTGTAAACAAGATCAGAAAAAAGCAAGGCAAGCCAGAGCGTCAGCCACTATATCGTCGTGAGGATGCCGAGGCCGTTCTCGACCATTTTGTCGGAGTTGGCTACCGCCAGCGGTTCTCGCCGGCGGAGGGAGTGACGGTCGAGTATCGAGATGCGGGCCACATTCTTGGATCCGCGACGATGGTTCTGTCCGTCACGGAGGCGGGTAAGACGATTCGACTGGGGTTCACTGGAGATGTCGGCAATCCGGGGCGACCGATCCTGCGGGATCCGCAGCCGATGGAGGACTGCGACTACCTGATCTCCGAATCAACCTACGGCGGTAAGACGCACGACCCACCCGATCGTGCCAGAGATCTGTTGGCCGAGGTCATACAACGTACCAGCAGCCGCGGAGGAAAGGTAATCGTTCCGGCTTTTGCTGTCGGCCGGACGCAGGAGATCGTGTACGCTCTTGACCAACTCTGGAACGAAGGCAAACTTCCGCCGATACCGGTGTTTGTCGACAGCCCGCTTGCTGTGAACGCAACCAGCGTCTATCTCTCACATCCGGAGTGCTATGACTCGAAATTGCAGCAATACTTGTTGACGGACCACAACCCTCTGGGGTTCGACCGGCTGACATATATCCGTGACGCCGAGAAATCGAAAGAGCTCAACGGAAGCCGGGTTCCCATGATGATTATATCGGCGTCCGGGATGTGCGAGGCGGGCCGCATACTTCATCACTTGCGCAACAACATTGAGGACAGCCGAAACACGATCATGATTGTCGGCTACTGCGCAGATCATACCCTGGGAAAACGGATTGTCGATCGGCATCCACAAGTTCGCATCTTCGGGGAAACGTATAACCTCAAGGCGGAGGTGGTCGTCAAGAATAGCTATTCGGCTCACGCGGATCATCCCGGTATGCTTCGATTTCTTTCGACGCTGGACCGTGATCGCCTCAAGAAGGTTTTTCTTGTTCACGGAGAGCCAAAACGGCAGGAACTGATGCGCGCGGCCCTGGTGGAGGAAGGATACAGTGATGTGCAGATCCCTGATTACGGTGAATCGCACGAACTTTCGTAGGGTCGTTCGCCGGTAATTCGCGTCGCAGAGGTTGGATTTTCCCGAAGCTGCCGTTACCATATCATGACGTTCATTCACATAGGCCTCTGGTCAAGATCCACGTGGATCAAAGGGAATCCGGTGCGGCGGAAACGTCAAGTCCGGAGCTGTACCCGCAACTGTGAGGTGCGCGCGTCGCCGCGATGAAGCCGACGGTCACTGTGGCAAAGGCCACGGGAAGGCCTCGGCGGAGTATTGACGCAACCAATGAGCGCACCAAAGCCAGGATACCTGCCAAAGGCGTTCTCATGCCAACCTCCGGGGACAGAGGTTCGGGTGTGACCGTCATCAGGATTTTCATTGATGACACTCGCCTGGACCCTCTTCGATTGAGGACCAGGCTTTTATGTTTAGGAAGATATTCTGTTTTGTTTCGTTTTCTCTGCTGCCGGTCACGGTTGCGTGCAGTCAGCTTTCCGTTGACACTCTGTACGCCCTCCCGGAAGTCACGATCGTAGCCACGCGCTTTACTCTCTCGCCGGATGCGTTGCCTGCCCGTGTTACACGATTAGATCGTGCGTTGATAGAGCGCTACCCGGAGCACTCATTATCCGCAATACTGGAGCGGGACGGAGGCGGGTTCGTGCGCCGGTACGGGCCGGGCGGTCTCGCCGGCATCTCCATACGTGGCTCCAGTCCGACGCACACCGCGATACTGTTGGACGGTCAACCAGTGACGGACCCACAGTTGGGTCAGGTTGACCTGTCTCTCCTGCCCACAGTTTTTTTGTCGGCCGTCGAACAGCTCCACGGCGGCGGATCATCGCGCTTCGGCAGTGACGCGATCGGCGGTGCTATTAACCTGTCGACGCTTGTCCCCGAACGTTCGAGTATTCGTCTTACGACGCTGGCGGGTGCATGGGGGGAGCGTTCGGCAGGCGCAACCGGCATGCTCATGGGCTCCAACACAGATGTGACCGTAGCGGCGGAAGTTGCGAAAGAAGACGGCGACTTCAGTTTCCTGGATCGCTCAAACTTTCCAACGAGGCGAAGCGAAAGGTCCAATGCTGATCGTGAGTCGGTAAATGTCTTTTTCAAGGCAAGACATCGACGTTCGCGGACGTTGACCGAGCTGGCGGGGTGGCTTGCGTCTGTAGAGCGCGGGCTTCCTTCAATTGGGGGAAATCCGAGCCCTGGTGAACGTCAGTGGGACCGGCTCTTCCGCGTGTGGCTTGCCCAACACTGGCAGAGTTCGACAGGTAGCACGACGGTGCAAGCATCAGTGCAGCGAATGTCCATTCGGTACGCGAATCCTGCAATCGGTGTGGATGATGAGGGCCTGACCAGATCTCTCACCATCGGAGTCTCGCGGGACCAGCGAATTAGCCGCGCACTTCGACTGATCGTAGGTGCTGATGCGGGCAGACAGACCGCGTCACATCCATCGCTCGACGACGGTGCCGCCCAGACGATGAGTGCCATTTATGCGTCGGCGCAGGCGCGGGCAGGACGCGGAATAAGCTTCTTTCCATCCGTTCGATCGGATTGGTTTCGGCGTGATGGACACGTTGTCAACAGCGTCAATCCGGCGCTTCGGGTTCGGATGAAACTGGGTAACGAGGGCGTTCTGGCGGTGAAGTCAGGCGTAGAGCGAACGTTCAGAATCCCGACCTTCAACGACCTGCACTGGCGAGGAGCCAATGCGAGAGGCAACAGTGGACTGCTTCCCGAAAGAGGTGTATCGGCGGATCTGGGATTCGCAATGGAGAGTGATCGATTCTCGGGTGAGGTGACCGCTTTTTATCAGTCGACACGAAATCGAATCAGTTGGCTGCCGGATGAGTCCGGAACGTGGCGTCCAGAGAACATTGGAACTGCTCGGAGCTTCGGACTCGAGTCCAGCGGCAAGCGAACGGTTGTTCTCGGCGCTGTCGTGATGACCATCTCGGCCGGGTACGAGTTCGTCAACGCAACGGACCGCTCGTCAAAGGCCTCCGAAACCTATGGGAAGCCACTGCGATACGTTCCCAGACACACAGTGCGCACGGGCGCCGACTTCGTTGGTCGACACATGTCGGCCGGTCTCTCTGTGCGGGCGGTAGGTCGGCGATACGTGACCGAGGACGCATCATCCTGGCTAAGCCCGTACGCAGTCGTCGACGCTCGTGTGGCGTCTCGATTCAATATTGGAACAACTGCGCTGCGACTAACTGCCGCGCTGGAAAATGTCGGCTCCTCAGACTACCAGATCGTTTCCGGTTATCCGATGCCGCCTCGCCACCTTCGTCTGCAGCTTGCAGTCACGATCTAGATCTTTGAGAAACATGACTCCGACGGTATTGCGACACATTGTTTTGTCAGTAGCGACGATACTACTTGTCCTGACCACAACCGGATGCGAACTGGCTTCCTCCGAGGACTCGCCATCCAGCACCGGCTCCGTCCTGGTCGCCAATCAGGGGAACTTCGGCGACGGAAACGGCTCCATCACAGCGTACGATGCTGAGACGATGAAGACCCGAACGATGGCATCAAATCTCGCCTCCATCGTGCAGAGCATACTCGTCGCTGACGAACGCGTCCTGGTGGCATCCAACACAGGTAACCGGATCGACGTATTCGCCGCTTCAGGCGGCAACCAGATCGCGCAGATCACCGGCGTTTCCAGTCCGCGATACATGGGTCGCGTATCCGCTTCAACAATTGTCGTAACCAATCTTTTTGACAACACACTGTCGTTCATCGACCTGGACTCTTCCAGTGTTACAACAACCGTTGCCGTCGGCGCGAACCCTGAGGGAGTATTGGTGCGGGCGGGCGAGGCCTACGTTTCAAATCACGGTTTTGGCAGCGGTAGCACGGTGTCTGTCGTCGATCTTTCTCGACGTATCGTTTCGCGAACAATCACCGTGAACTGCGACGGACCTCGATTCACGGCATTCGATCGGCAGGGCGAGCTGCTGGTCGTCTGTTCGGGTCAGACGATCTACGACTCCGAGTTTAATGTGATCGGAACGACCGATGGTGCGGTACTGGTTCTGGATGCCGCCACCGGCAATGAGAAAGGAAGGATCATTGTAGACGGAATGATACTTACCGCCGGCCCCGGTCAGGATGCGTTCTATTCGAGTAGCGCAGCACTGCTTTTTATCGTCCGAGACCAGAGCCACATCCTGGTGATCGACACCGACCTGGACATTCTCCTAAGGGAAATCGGTCCGCTTTCGGGAGCGCCAATTGGGGGCGTTGCCTACAGTGATTCCGACGGTCTGTTGTATGTAGCTCGGGTTCCAGGATTCACGCAGTCGGGCAGCGTTACGATCATGACCACAGATGGGAGCGTCGTAGGTCAGTTTCAGGCTGGCGTAGCCCCATCTCACATCGACTTTTTCGACGAATCGCAGTAATGACCGGAGTCTGCGTTGACAGGTGTCTGTGCCACGGCGTGACATTCGCCGAGCTGAAGGAGGTCGCTGACGCCTGCGGCATCGCGGACAGCCTTCAGCTACAGGGTCGTGTGAAATTTGGCACCGGTTGTGGTCTCTGTCTGCCATATGTATCCGTCATGCTGCGGACGGGCCGTGTGAGCTTCGACGAGCTGATTCCCGGGGACGGAGACGTGAAACGGCCCGAAAACGATAACAGTTAGATTACACCGATAGGCGTCAGGCGTGCTAAATTGAGCCACTGGTTCTTTGCAAGCCTGGTTCTTTGCAAGCCGAGTGCGGCTAAGACTGCGTGCTCGGCAAGATTGCCGGCTGACCGGATTGCCGGCTGTTCGAAAATTTGCCGCGGCATACTCCATTGTCTGATAACATCACCGCTACTCGCTCGTCCGAAGGGGCCGAAGTTCGTCTCCTTGTCGTTGACGACGAAGATGACATTCTGGACCTGCTGAAATACAACCTTCGAAAAGAGGGTTTCACGGTAGATATTGCCAGGGACGGAATCGAGGCACTTGAGAAGGCGAACGCGAACACTCCAGACATGATCATCCTCGATG
>JBFIPX010000194.1:0-6304 GCA_041609895.1 Rhodothermales bacterium | reverse complement strand
TGTCGACAAGATTCATCGTCAGGCGTATCCGCTGTCCCTCCATCTGCAGAGAGCCCGTCAGAACCATAGTAGCACCAAGTCGCTCGCGTGCTTCCACCGCTGTCATCGAGCCCGATACCTCCGACGCCGGAATGACGCGCAGGGTCGCCGCAGACAGATCAAGGCGCGACAGCTTGCTCGTGAGCGTTTCGATGAGACCCGCCGAGTAGACGATGGCCTCTTCGGCATCCCCGATGACAGAGAACGGTAGGACTGCCATTAGCTGTGACCGGCCCGACAAAGAACCGATCTGGGTCCAAATAATTGCGGCGACTATCATGACCGCTGCGACGGAAACCCCGAGTACCACGCGCCGCTTCCTACCATAGCCACTCACCCGTCTGCCTATCGACGAGTCCGTAAGCGCAGCGAACTGTTCCGAGCCTGGAAGAAACGCATTGAGCGCGTCACGAAGATCAACAACGGAGGGAAATCGATCCTGAGGCTGCTTGGCAAGGCATTTCTCTACGGTGTCCGACAAGCCATGTGGGACCCCAGTGATATCCGACAACGGTTTCGGATCCTCATTGAGAATTGCGTAGGCGAGGGCCATATCATATTCGCCGCTGAAAGGCCGTGCGCCGGCAATCATCTCGTAGAGCAGAACGCCTACCGCCCAGATGTCTGTGGCGGGACCGATGTCCTCACCTCGCATCTGCTCCGGCGACATGTAGGCCGCCGTGCCGATGGTGCTACCCGATGCGGTAAGCTCCACGGCGCCCGAGAGTTTGGCCAGACCGAAATCGAGAATAACGGTCTCTCCATGCTCAGTGAGCATGACGTTTCCTGGCTTGATGTCGCGGTGAAGTATTCCCTTCTTGTGGGCGCTCGAGAGACCATCTGCTACCTGAGCCGCTATGCGTATCGCTTCCTCCGCTGGAATCGGTCCTCTCTGAAGACGAGACTTGAGCGTTTCGCCATCATACAAGGCCATCGCGATGAAGAGCTGTTCGTCGTCTGTCTCGCCAATCTCGTGGATCGTACAGATGTTCGGATGATTCAGTGCGGACGCGGCGCGGGCCTCCTGGATAAAGCGCTGCTTGGCAACCGGATCGCCTGACAAATGCGGCGGCAGAAATTTTAGCGCCACGGGTCGCCCAAGTCGAGAGTCTTCGCCCCGGTAGACGACTCCCATTCCTCCCCGCCCGAGGCGCTCACCTACCTCGAAATGCGATACTGTGCTTCCGACCACGCCGCTAGCCTGTCCAACCGAATAGAGTAGTGATATGACGCGAGTTGCCGTCGGAAACTAACCTGAGGGCGACAAATGTTGAAATAGCGACAATCCCGCTTCGATCAGCGGTCTGCCTATTTGCCCGTGTACCCTCGGCAGGATTCGAACCTGCGACCAACGGTTTAGGAAACCGCTGCTCTATCCCCTGAGCTACGAGGGCATGAAGTTACCCGCGCCGGCGTGGCAATTCCGCGAGCGAGACCTGAGTGCCTCGCTTGCAGTGACGACCATGATCCAATCCGAATATATCCGGATGACTCGTATCGGTACATCAACGTTCGTCGAAAACAGTCATCATAGAAATGGACACCAGTGAATCCATGTGGGAGTTCCGCGGGGGATCCGCTAGCGTGGCCCGCATTTCGTCACTTCCGCGACAATCTCGTACCTTCGCTCAGCCGAATCGACCCTTACTTGGCGCATGAAGAATTTACTCCGCGGTGACGGACGCGCAATTGCATCCTGGGCGCTGTACGACTTCGCAAACTCTTCTTTCACAACGCTCGTCGTCACGTTCATTTACGCGACGTACTTCACGGACGCGATTGCACGCGACACGATCACGGGAACGTCGCAGTGGTCGTTGGCCGTGACCGTGACCGCAATCGTGGTCGCGCTAACCTCGCCCTATGTCGGCGCCATTGCGGATCGTGGGGGTCTCCGCAAGCGCTTTCTCTTCATAGCGACAGGAGCAACCATCGTCGGCAGCATAGCGCTCTACTTTCCCGAACCCGGTCAAGTACTGCCGGCCTTGAGCGTCTTTGTCTTCGCGAATATCTCATTCGAGCTCGCCAACGTCTTCTACAACGCCTTTCTTCCCGACATCGCCCCGCCGGAGAAGATCGGGCGCATCTCGGGTTATGGCTGGGCTCTTGGCTACGTCGGCGGCCTCCTCTGCATGGCCATCGCCCTCTTCTTGCTGGTCTGGGATGATACTCCGCCGTTTGGGCTCGATGCAGCCACTGGTGAAAACATCCGCGCCACCAACATCCTGGTTGCGATATGGTTCACCGTGTTTGCCATCCCGCTTTTTCTTTTTGTCCCCGAGGTCCACAGGCGACAGTCAAGTCCGGAAAAGTGGGTGTTTATGGACGCGACGCGTCAGATCGGCCAAACCTTTCAGGAGATAAAGCGCTACCGGCAAATCTTCAGGATGTTGTTGGCTCGGCTTATCTATAACGATGGCCTCGTTACAATCTTTGCGTTCGGAGGCATTTACGCGAAGGGCACCTTCGGTTTCTCTTTCTTTGATGTAATGGTCTTCGGAATTGTCTTGAATGTCGCGGCCGGGTTGGGCGCGTACTGTTTCGGCTTCATCGATGATCGGATCGGAGGAAAACAGACGATATTGATCAGTCTTATTGGACTGTCGATTGCCACCGCGCTCGCAGTGTTCGCCACGTCGACGGTGATGTTTTGGATTGCAGGCATCCTGGTCGGGTTGCTCGTCGGTCCAAATCAGTCGGCAAGCCGATCTTTGATGGGCCGCTTTGTACCGTACGACAAGGAAAACGAGTTCTACGGCTTTTTTGCATTTTCCGGCAAAGCCACGGCCTTCCTCGGTCCGTTTTTCCTGGGACTCCTTACGGATGCGTTTGACAGTCAGCGCTACGGCGTCGGTATCGTGTTGGTGTTTTTCGTCGTCGGTGCGTTCTTGATTACGAGGGTTGACGAGGCGGAGGGTATTGAGCTATCCGGACGCAATTCGTCGACCGGCTCCGATAAAGAGGTCGCCGAATAGCGCAGGTCGAACTATGAGGACGAAGCGAGTATGACGGTCAAGGACATAGCAGCCGCGATTGAGAAATGGGCCCCGCGACAAACGGCCCAATCGTATGACAACGTGGGCCTACAAATCGGCAGACCGGATCGTGAAGTCAAAAACGTCCTTGTCGCGCTCGACGTCACTCCTGCGGTCGTGGAAGAGGCGATCGACGCGGGCGCAGATCTGGTCGTCACACACCATCCGTTACTATTTAGACCGGTCAAGTCGCTGACGCCTGTCAGTTTTGTAGGGGGCATCGCCCTACGACTGGCAGAAGCCGGCATTGCCCTGTATGCTGCGCACACGAATCTCGATGCGGCGCGGGGCGGGGTTTCGTTCGCCCTCGCGCAGCAGCTGGGTCTCACCAATATTGACTTTCTCGCGCCGCTGGAAGGCCATGTTCTCAAGCTCGTCACGTTCGTTCCGGTTACTCACGCGGCCCAGGTGCGAAGCGCGCTGGCGGTCGCCGGCGCCGGGGTGATTGGCAACTACGATGCCTGCGCCTTCAGTTCAACCGGTACGGGTTACTTCCGACCGGGCAAGGATAGCCAGCCATTCATCGGCGAGACAACCGGAGAGATTCAATCGGCAGAGGAAGTTCGCCTTGAGGTACAGCTCCCGGACTGGCAACTCGAGCCGGTCGTTTCGGCGCTGTTGCAGTCGCATCCCTACGAGGAGGTGGCGTACGACGTGTACGAAGTTCGCCAGCCGTACCGCGATGCCGGGCTTGGTGCTATCGGCGATCTTGAGTCTTCCCTCAAGCCCCAGGAGTTCCTTGAGCACACCGCGAAAGTCCTCGACGTTCCTGCGCTTCGTTACTCGGGCGGGTCGGGCGGCGCAATTCAACGTGTTGCGGTCTGCGGCGGGTCCGGCTCGGACCTCATCGCGAGGGCGGCTACGTGCGGAGCGCAAGCGTTCGTCACGGCCGACGTCACCTACCATCGCTTCTTCGAGATACTGGATTCCGAAGGAGATTCGTCAATGCTGCTGATTGACGCCGGACACTACGAAACCGAGAAGATCGCGGAAGATCTCGTCGCGCGGTTCCTGCTGGATGCATTTCCCGACCTTTCGGTCGCTACGACGAAGCACCGGACGGGAGCGATGCGTCATCACCTGGCGTCGAAGCAGGTTTCTTCGTCTTAATCTGACGAACCTTGTCAAACAGCTCGCGTAAATTAATCTGTTAACCACTTACCGAAAATACACGACACCACAAGCGACTCATGGCGACTGCTGTAGAATCAAGTATCGGCGAACAGCTGCGGTCACTCATCCGCCTGCAACACATCGATAGCAAGATCGACCAGGTCAAGAAACTTCGGGGAGATCTCCCCGATGAGATCCGCGATCTCGAGGACGAGAAGGAAGGGCTGGAGACGCGCATCGACAAGTACGAGACGGAGGCCAAGGACAATGAGGTGGCAAAGAAGCAGTCCGATCTTGACATCAAGGAGGCGGAGGACCTTATCAAGAAGTATGAGGAACAGCAGCTGCAGGTGCGGAACAACCGCGAGTACGACGCGCTGACAAAGGAGATCGAAGCACAGCGTCACCGCATCACGGAAGCGCAAAACAGGATTGAGACGATTGACGGCTCAAAGGAAGAGCGTGAAGCAGCCATTGAAGCTGCAAAGGTGCGTTTGGAGGAGCTGGAGGCTGGTCTGACGGGTAAGAAGGCAGAACTTGATGAAGTGCTTAACGATACGAAGTCAGAGCAGGCGAGCCTCGAGAAAAAGCGTAACTCGGCTGCCTCGGACGTCGACTCGCGGTACCTGCGAGCCTATGAGCGCCTGAGGAATCGACTTCGCGACGGTAGGGCGGTCGTCCCGCTCGTGCGCGGAGCAGCTGCCGGATTTGCTGTACCCCCGCAGCGGCAGGTGGAGATTCGCCAGGGCAACAGGATCGTCGCTTGCGAGCACACGGGTCGAATCATCGTCGATAGTGACCTGTACGATGAAACGACCAAGGGAATGAAGGTGTAACAAATTTGCCGGTCGGATCATCGCGCCGCCTGCTGGCGGTGAGGAAAGTCCGAACACCATAGGGCGCCATGCTTCCTAACAGGAAGGCTGCGGATTCGTCCGCAGACGGCAAGTGCAACAGAAAGTATACCGGCCAATGGCTTCGGCTTGCCGGAGTACAGGCTACGGGTGAAATGGTGGGGTAAGAGCCCACCGGCGCTGCGGGTGACCGCGGCGGCCGGGCAAACCCCATGGGGTGCAAGGCCAAGCAGCATCGAACCGTTGCAAAACGGTTAGGTCGGCCCGACCAAATCGATGCGGGTAGGCTGCTCGAGGCCTGCGGCGACGCAGGTCCCAGATAAATGATGATCTCCCCCGCAGTCAGAACGGCAGACTGTGAGGCAGACAGAATTCGGCTTACAGACCGGCAAGGCCGTTAACAGGGAAAGGCGACACCGCGTTGCAGCGGAGTCGCCTTTTTCTTGTTGCGACCAGGCGTGGAAAATCCGGACCTGTTGGCCGGCACAAGGTCGCGTTATTCGCCGCCCGCGTCTGCGTCCGACTGCCCCCCACCATCCGAACTCGGCGCAGGCGCTGGAACCGCGTCGGACGGCGGCAGGACCGGCAACGCCTCTTGCGTCTGTCCTTGCTGAATCACGCTTTCAACACCCTCTTGGCGATCGATCGTGAAGTTGGTCATAACGCACAGCAGAATAAATAGCGCTCCGAGAGTCCACGTTGCCTTCTCGAGAATGTCTGGAGCCGTGCGGGCTCCCAGCATCTGTTGCGTCGCGCCACCGGCCGCAATTCCGGCCAAACCACCACCTTTTCCACTCTGCAGCAGTATGATCACGCCGAGAAACAGTCCGATGAGCGCGATAATGACGATCAGGAGAACGAACATGGCTGTGAAATGCCCCTGTCGGGCGGAATGATTACTTGAGACTGGAACGAATTGGCAGCAGACGACGCGCAACGGCGCTAGACCGGTCGCTTTGACGGTCGCCGCGGAAGTTAGTTCGCGATCTCGCAAAAGTTAGTATCGGCGTCAACGATCCTGCAATGAGCAATCGGTCGCGAGGTCGCGTCTTCGTATCCAATTCTTGTCAAATCTGACCGTTAGATCGAAGAAGCTCTCGCGCCATCAGTATTGCAACAGCGGTCTTCATGTCCTGAAGTTTACCCTGGACCGCAAGCAAGACAGCTTCGTCGAACGGCATCCGTACCCCCTCAACAAACTCACCACGGGAGAGCGACATCTGTCCTTCGGTCAATTCCTGCGCTACGAAGAAGTGAATCACC
>JBFIPX010000193.1:0-6353 GCA_041609895.1 Rhodothermales bacterium | reverse complement strand
GCGGCAAGTATCTGCGGAATCGCAGCGAGAATCATGTCCAGCATCTCACTCGCGGGGGTGGTAACAGCGTCGATGGACAACGCGTTCAGCGCGGCGATGATCACCGGCAAAAGCACCAGGACATAGACGATGGTTCCCAGAACGTCTGAAAGCCTCTGCTTGCCGAGGACGCCCGTCAGGCCGACCCGTTCAGATAGCCGGTCGGCACCTATGGCGGCCAGCAGGTTGGTGACAATCTTCCGGATGAGATTGGCTATGAAGTAGCCCACGACCATGATCACGGCCGCCGCGAAAATGTTGGGCAGAAATGCCAGTAGTTCGTCGAGCAGTCCTTCTACAGGTCGTAGTAGTCCTTGCAACTCCAGTGTGCCCAGAATCGCTGGCAGGAAAAGGAGGAAGACGAGATAGTAGACAGCTGTCGCCACCGAGTCCGACAGCGCTACTGAAGGGGCAGCTCCTTCCTCAGCTGTGCCTACGAGGCGCTCATCCACGTTTGCCGCCTGCAAACCCTTACGCACGACCAGGCGGAGGACGCTGGCCACGATGTAGGCAACGACTACCAGAACACCGGCTGCTATCAACTGCGGCAAGTATCCGAAGATTGTCTCCAGAAACTCGTTGAGGGGTGCCGTTACAAACGTCAGCTGCAGAACTTGCAGAACGGCTACAAAAACGAGCGTCATTACAACATAAAAGACGCCGCGTGCGATCGGCCTCTCCAACTCCATGCGAGGCTCGCCTTTCTGAAGCGTGTTCGCCAGCTTGTCGTCGAGCGTGGTTTTTTGCAGTGCCTTGCGCACAATCGCCGAGAGCAGTCGCGCGACGATATAGCCGACGACGAGTATCGCAAGTGCGCCGAGAACGTTTAGCAGCACGGGTCCGATTTCGGCCGTCATGCGTTCCATGAGATCCGTCATGATCTTCCTCCTGTCTGTCGGTGAGCAGTTTTGGGGTGACATCTGCAGGACTCACCCCCTGCAGACTTCATTCATCCACGAGCGCGCTGCCGACATCTCCAACCACGATCAGAGATCGAGGGTGCGCATGGAGCCCGCATTCAGCCTCCACGCCGACAGACAGTCAGCCGCAAGCACCTTTGCCGGCAGTGCACTCAGAAATGCACTATACACAGAGGCGTAGGGGAAGGCAAGAACGTCCGGGTGGAAGTGTTTGAAATTCAAGCGGATCTCGCGGAAACGGTAATCAGGAGCCTCGAAACATCCGCGCTGCGATCCAACCGACAATCAGCAGCGCGCCAAGCACAAGCGTGCTTTGGTCACTTCCGTACGAGATGCTGGGATAATGATTGCTGATCATGATGAAGACGAGCGGCACGACCATGTAGGAATTGTGCTTCGACCGGAGCGGCCCGGTTGCCATCAGGGATTTCTCTGGCTGCTTCCCTTTTTCTGCAAGCGCGATCATCTTCCGTTGCGAGGGAAGAATCTTGTCCCAGACGTTCAGAAACATGATCGTGCCCAGCAACGCTCCGATATGCAGAAAAGCCGCTCGGCTACTGAGGAACTCGAGAAAGCCGAAATGGACCGCCATCAGTAGCACGAGTCCGACTATGGCGAAGACCCGCTCGTTTCGCCCAAGGGGAGACCGCACCATCGCGTCGTACACCAGCCAGCCAACCAAGATAGTGCCCACAGCGACTCCAGTACCGATCCAGAAACTCTGCCCAGGTTCGACCAGCAGTCCGCCCATGTAGTAACGCAGGGTGATCAGTATGACGCCGCTTACCCACGTCGTCAACGCCTCATACTTGAACCAGTGCAGCGTCATGGGCATGATCTTGGGCAGGCGCTGTTTCTCTACCAGATAGAAACCGCCACCGTGGACCATCCAAAGGTTACCGGACACGTTGTCGTCCTCGCTCGGCTCCAGGCTTCTCTCCATGAAGTTGAACAGGTACGTCTGTCCAATCCACAGGATGGCCGCAAAGACGTGAATCCATCGTACTGCCGCTTCGAGCATGCCGAGGAAGTCGTAGTCAGCCATGCTCAGCTTCCGCGATAAGTCGAATAGCCAAACGGACTGAGCAGCAGGGGGACGTGGTAGTGCTGATCGGCATCTGCTACACGAAATATCACCGGTACCTCTCGATAGAAAGTCCGACGTCCCTGGGCCAGGAAGTAGGCGTCGACGTTGAAGGTGATTCGATAGACGCCCAGGGTGAACTCACTCGAGGAGATGAGCGACGCCAGTCGGCCGTCCTCGTCGGTCTTGCCTCCACCCACCTCTTCCCAGCGACCGTCTACTTCCAGTTCCAGCACCACAGGTACTCCGGCTGCCGGCCTTCCGGCCGCGGTATCAAGTACATGTGTCGTGATCGGACTCTTCATCAGACTACGCCCTCCGCTCTCCTCGCCTTCAGAATCCGATAGAAGGACCTTGTTCTGAGTTCGTCCAGACTCAATCCTGTCGCGAGCGCCTCGTCTTCCGTGATAGCGCCACAGCTCAGCGCGCGAAGGAAGTAGTTGAGCATCGCCTGGCCGGTCGCAGCGTCGTCAAAGACATCGCCCGACAGTGTGGCCTGCGCGGCGCGATCGACGAAAGCTCGCAGCCGCGAAGTCGCGGATTCCAGGCCCCGAAGAAAAAATGAATACACTGCAGCGTAGCGTATGGGCAGCTGCGCTGGATGCAGGTCCCATCCCTGGTAGAATCCCGTCGTCAGCGAATGATAGACATCATCGTAACCGAGCTTCCACGCCCGGTGTACAGCCAACCGGTTCTCGTTCTCCTGTGTGGCGGTCAGCGCCTCACCTGCCGGCGCCCGATGGGGGCCGATCGGCATGATGTTGGTCGCACCATCGGACAACCAGACGCCGGTACCGGCGAGCGACACTTGCATCATGTCGCGCGCAAAGTCGCAGGCGGGATGGCGCATACTCTGATACTCGGACGTAATCTCGCAGAGCGCCGTGTAGTCGTAGACGCCAAAGTGCGCAGCGACGCACCTGCCTCGCGCCGCATCGACCAAGCTCCGAAGCCCCGAACAACCGTCTCTGCCGATGATCGACTGCGGCGTTTCTACCATAATCTCGAGCCGAAGTGAACCAGGTTCCATGCCTGTCTCCGACTCAAGCAGCTCCATACAGTCAACGAACGCGGCAACCTGTGCGGGCACACTAACCTTTGGCAGCGTCACCACGAAATTGTCCGGCAACCGGCCGGCCGTGTGATCCGCCAAGGCCGTTACGAAGAGGTCAAGCGTACGAATCGCACGCGCATGCAAATCGGAGGAAAACGGCTTGATACGAATGCCTATGAAAGGCGGCAGCGTCCCGGCGTCCATTCCTTTCGCAACCTCTCCCGCAGCACGTATCGCCTCCCGATCCTCCTCCTCATCCGGTCGATTGCCGAAGCCATCCTCAAAGTCGATTCGGAAATCCTCGACCGGCTCGCGGTCAAGCTTGGCCACGACGCGGTCATAGACAACCTCAAAGAGATCCGCTGCCGACTCCTCTCCCAACGCCGACGCAAGAACTCCTGCGTCGGGTGCATACGCTGAAAGGTTGTTCAGCGCAATGCTCCCCATTTTGGGGGCCGAGTCGGACTTGAAAAGCTGCGCGCCACCGTAAACGGTATGCACAGGCTGCCGCTCGCCGCCGCTCCGCGGGTAGGCCTTGGCGAACTCGGCATTTGCAGCCGCAAGACCGGTTCGAATCGAGGCAGTCTTTCCGTCTTCCAGAGATCTATGCATCGGCCGTGTCGCGGTCTATCATCTTTTGGAGGCGGAGCTCGGTGATCTTCTGCTGTTCTGCTGCCGCCACCTTCAGCTCCTCCTCCGGGTCGTTTCCCAATCGCTCCTTGAGAATGCGGAGCATCTGGGCCGCGGTCTTCTCAGCGGCGGACACAACGAAGATATAGCCGAACCGCTTCTTGTATTTCTTGTTGCCCTGGGCAAGCAACGCGAGGACCGTCTCCGAAGCGGATGACGCCCCGGCCTGCTCCTCGCTCGCCCAGGAACGCGTATGCGAGAAGCGCGATTTGAGCGAACTCATGTCGCCGATCTTCGGGTGGGCGGCGAAGGCCTCGAGCCAGTCATCGCGATCTAGATTCGACCATTCCTTATCAGAGGCTTTTAGGAGTGCTTCCAGGTCGTCGAATGGCCGTCGGCCAGCCATGGCCTTCGACCACGCCGTCGATCCGCAGCAGCTGAGCAGGGCTTCCTCAGCATCGTCCGATGTCAGTTCATTTAGCTCTTCGATCGTCATCAGAGTCGGCCTTCTTTATTCTCGGTTGCAGGATACCCGAAAACGCGAAATCTCGCGACACCGCCATCGGGGAATATGTTGAGTCGGACGTGCGTGAAGGGGCCACGGTCCCCGGCGTTCAGATCAAACCGGTGAATGCTATCGGCCTGCAGGGCCTGCTCCGGTACTATCTCCATCCACGTGCAGCGCTCCGCCTCAAAGCCCTCGCGCGTTTCGCCTTCGGCAAGGCACGCCTCGACGGAGCAGCGTCCCGGGTAGTTACCCTTGAAGTGCGTCGTGTCGACCTCCACGTACTCGAGTTGGCCCGGCTCGCCAAGACGAACGACAGCCCAGTCAAATCCCGGGCCCCTTCTTCGACGCGTCTCCCAGCCGTCTCCCATGTTGACGGGCCGGTCGGGCATCAGCATGTTGTTCATGTGGCCAAAACACTGATCACTGCACAGCAAAGCCACACCGCCGTTCTCGACACACGCGAGATCAACCACGTCGTCCGGCGAGAACTTGCGTTGAGGAACGGCATAGCCATACGCCCGGAAGCGTGCGACTCCCCCATCTGGATAGATGTTCAAGCGGAGGTGCGTCCAGCGTCGGTCGTCATCGACAGCAAACATGTTTTGGCGGCTCGGGCCGAGTTCGATAGGGGCGAGTATTTCCTGCCAGTCAAGGTTTTCCGGGGAAGCGTCCAGGCGACCTGCAGCCGCGTCCACCGACGCACGTTCGGGATAGTTACCCACAAAGTGATTCGTATCGATATCCACGCCTCGGATCGTGCCGGGGTAGCCAAGTCGTATGACGCACCAGTCGTGCCCGGGAGTGCGCCGGCGCCTCGTCTCCCATCCGTCCATCCACTTGCCATGGTCTGTGTACTTGTCCGGGATGAAGATGCCCCGGCCCGGCTTCAGCAGGTTCTCCTTGGGTGCGAAGAACTCGTCGCTGGCTTCGAGAGCGGCCGCGCCGACGCGAGCCGACGCCAGGTCGAGCAGGCCTGCAAAAGCGGGGGTTTCTTCCGTGACGTCCATACTCAAAGTTCGGTTCGCCGCAAGACTTCTCCACGCGGGCTTCCGGTGATGACGCCGCGGTCAAAAACTGGCGCTCCCCGAAGAAACGTCTTTTCTACGACTCCAAAAAGCCGACGCCCCTCGTACGGGCTGAGTTTGTGACGATCAAAAAGGCTCGAACTCTGCACTTCAAACGCCGCGTCCAGGTCAAAAACGACAAGGTCGGCGTCAGCACCCGGTCGAATCACGCCTTTCCGACCGAAGAGACCTACCAGGTTGGCCGGCTCGGCGGACATCCAACGCGAAACATCTTCTATCGATGTATCCCGGGATCGCGCGACGGACCACGTTGCAGCCAGACCCACCTGTAACGAGGCGATTCCACCCCAAGCCTTCCGAAAGTTGCCAGACTCAACGAACTTCATCTCCGCGGGCGACGGAGAATGGTCTGTCACAATCATGTCTATGTGGTCCACTTCCAGCGCTCCCCACAATCGCTCCCGGTTCGCCGTCTCGCGGATCGGGGGCGCGCACTTCAGAAGCGTATTGCCATCTTCGATCTCCTCGGCTGCAAAGTACAGGTAGTGGGGACAGGTTTCGACGGTCACGCGGACCCCCCGAGCGCGCGCACGTTTCAAGAGTACGAGTGCGTCGGCGGAAGAGAGGTGCACGATGTGAACGGGACAATCGAATTCCTCCGAGAGACGCACCATAAGCCCAATCGCGCGGTTCTCCCATCTTCGCGGGCGGGAGGCCAGCCACGAGGCGTACGTGTTGGGTGGTCCGGGTGCGGGCGGCGATACGGCGTCTATTTCTGCATGAACGAGGAGCCGCAAACCGGTATTTGCAATAACGGACATCGACTTCCGGAGGTCGCGCTCGCCAATCGCGGCGAACTCCGGAACACCCGAGTCAATCAGAAATGCCTTGAAACCGAATACGCCGGCATCCGCGAGTGGCTGCAAATCATCCACGTTGCCCGGAACCACACCGCCATGAAACCCGCAGTCGACATACAGCTTGCCGTCCGCGGCACGAACCTTCTCCTCAAGCGCAGCGACCGTCGTCGTCGCCGGAATTGAGTTCAGCGGCATGTCGATAAGCGTCGTAACCCCTCCCGCCGCTGCCGCGC
>JBFIPX010000192.1:0-6381 GCA_041609895.1 Rhodothermales bacterium | reverse complement strand
TTCGAGGTAGGAGGAGGGATCCCGTTTGACCTGGCGGTCGAGGCGATGCGACTGGCCCGTCACAAGCTCCCGATCAAGACGAAAGTCGTCACGCGACCTGACTATTCACACGGCTAGGATCGGAAGGAACCAGCAGATGAAAGCAAAAGAGATCAAAGAGCTGAGTCGCGAGGAGATCGTCGAGCGGATCCGAGAAGAATCGGACCAGCTTCGTCAGCTCCATTTTCAGCATGCCATCGCGGAACTGCCGAATCCCATGGTCATCCGTGAGAAACGGCGTCTAGTGGCGCGCCTTAAGACGATTCTCAAGCAGAAAGAGACAGCCTAGGTTTATCAGCAATCCGAACCGGTAGTTGGTGGGGTACGGCTTACGGCTCACCAAGCCGACACAAAGATGCAAGACACAACAAGGAACGCCAGGAAGGAGCGAATCGGAGTCGTCGTGAGCAGCAAGATGGACAAGACCATCTCGGTTGCCATTCGTCGTCAGATCAAGCATCCCATCTACGGGAAGTTCATCAAGAAGACGTCGCGACTCATGGCCCACGATGAGGAGAACGACGCGAACGAGGGTGACACCGTTCGCATCATGGAGACGAGACCCCTGAGCCGCAACAAGCGCTGGCGTCTCGTCGAAGTCGTTGAGCGAGCCAAGTAGCGGACCGCAGGACGCACGCAGGTGCACGAGAGAGGAGCGATCGAGTCATGATACAGCAGGAAACCAGGCTCAAAGTGGCCGACAACAGCGGTGCTAAGGAGGTCCTCTGCATCCGGGTGCTCGGTGGCAGCGGCCGCCGCTACGCCCGGGTCGGAGACACCATCGTCGTATCCGTGAAGACGGCCATACCCGGCGGCAACGTCAAGAAGGGCGATGTGTCGAAGGCCGTGGTCGTTCGCACGAAAAAGGAATTCCGCCGCAGCGACGGCTCCTACATCCGCTTCGACGAGAACGCCGCAGTGCTTCTCAACGCACAGGGGGAGCCCAGGGGCACGCGAATCTTCGGCCCCGTTGCCCGCGAGCTGCGCGAGCGCCAGTACATGCGAATCGTATCACTTGCGCCGGAGGTACTGTAGCTCAGGCTCGAGTTGGAAAGACTATGCCCAGAACCAGCAATACACAGAAGAAACTCCATGTCAGAAAGGGTGACATGGTGCGAGTGATCGCCGGCAACGAGAAAGGCAAAGAGGGCAAAGTCCTCAGAGTCTTCCGTGACAACGAGAGGGTGATCATCGAAGGCGTCAACATGCGCGTCAAGCACATGAAGCCAAACGCTACGTATCCGCAGGGCGGGCGCGTCGAGCGTGAGATGCCGATCAACATCTCCAACGTCATGCCGCTGGACAGCTCCGGCGTGCCGACGCGAATCGGCCGCAAGCGGATCGTGGACCCGGACACCGGTGGGTCGCGGTGGATACGGTACGCCAAGACGACCGGCGAAGAACTTGATCAATAGAATCGCCACTGGCGAATAAACGGATCGATGGAGAACGAGAGCTACAAGCCCAGCCTGAAGTCGAAGTACCGCGACGAGGTGGTTCCGGCGCTGACGAAGCAGTTCGGCTACGACAACGTCATGGAGGTACCGCGCCTGGCAAAGGTCGTCGTGAACAAGGGCGTCGGCGTGGCCGTCGCGAACAAGAAGGCGCTCGACGACGCGATCGCAGAGATCCGCGCCGTGACCGGCCAGCACCCCGCTGTCGTCAAGGCGCGGAAGAGCGTTTCGAATTTCAAGCTTCGGCAGGGGATGCCGATCGGTGCGCACGCGACGCTTCGGGGTGACCGGATGTGGGAGTTCGTTGACCGGCTCATCGCTCTCGCGCTGCCCCGCGTTCGTGACTTCCGAGGAATACCGGACCGCAGCTTCGACGGGCGCGGCAACTACACGCTCGGAATCAAGGAGCAGATCATCTTCCCGGAAATCGACATTGACAAGGTGGATCGGATCAACGGTTTCGATGTGACCTTCGTCACAACGGCCCGAACGGACGAGGAAGCGTACGCGTTGCTGAAGGCGCTCGGTATGCCGTTTGTTCGTCGCCGCGAAGAGATGGCTGAAACCGGCTAGGACACAACACGATTTTAGTACATGGCAAAGAAAAGTCTGATAGCGAAAGAAGCGAAGCGACGCCGCATGGTGGCGAAGTACGCGGCCAGGCGACAGGCTCTCAAGGACGCCGGGGAATGGCAACTCCTGCAGAAGCTTCCCCGGGATGCGAGCCCGGTCCGCCTTCGGAACCGGTGTTCCTTTACGGGTCGCTCGCGGGGATACATGAGGAAGTTCGGGATCTCGAGGATCGTCTTTCGTGAGATGGCGCTCGAAGGAAAGATTCCCGGCGTTCGGAAGTCAAGCTGGTAAACGGCGTAGCCTCGCGGCTATGAGCAGCAGAAAAAGGAAAAATGAGTAGGACCACTGACCCAGTAGCGGATTACCTGACGCGCGTCAGAAACGCGCTTGCGGCAGGGCATATGCACCTGGACGTACCGGCGTCGAAGTTGAAGCGGGCCATGACCCAGATTCTCGTCGACAAGGGCTACGTACGGAGCTTCATCAACGTGGACGATGGCAAGCAGGGCCTGATTCGGATTTATCTGAAGTACGGCCGCAACGGCCAGCCGGCCATCAAGAGCCTGCGGCGGGTCTCGACGCCTGGCCTCCGTACGTACGTAGCCGCAAACGAGCTTCCGCGGGTTCGCAACGGACTCGGCATCGCGATACTGTCCACTTCGAGTGGTGTGATGACCGACAAAGAGGCGCGCCGCATCAACGTCGGAGGCGAGGTACTGGCGTACGTCTACTAAAAGGCGGAACGGGGAACGCTACACTCAGAGAGGGTATCAAAGATGTCACGTGTTGGGAAACTTCCGATTGCGATTGCGGACAAAGTCACGGTCGATATCGGTGCCAACAATTTCGTTACCGTGAAGGGACCGAAAGGCGAGCTGTCGGTCCAGGTGGATCCGGACATCAAGCTTGAGGTGGATAACGGAGAGCTGGTGGTGACTCGCCCGACGGAGCAGAAGCGGCACAAGTCCATGCACGGACTCTACCGCTCGCTCATCGACAATATGGTCATAGGTGTATCCGAGGGTTTCAAGCGCGAGCTGGAAGTCATCGGAGTGGGATACCGGGCCGCGGTTTCGGGCGAAGTGCTGGAGCTGGCCCTCGGCTATTCGCACCCGATCTTCTTCGTGCCTCCTGAAGGAGTGTCGATCGACGTTGACACAAAGAGGGGCAAGAACACGATCATCGTCGTCGAAGGAATCGACAAGCAGCTGGTGGGCCAGGTGGCCGCCAAAATTCGATCGCTGCGGCCACCCGAGCCCTACAAGGGCAAAGGCGTTCGGTACGTAGGCGAGTACGTCAGAAGAAAGGCCGGCAAGACGGCCGCCAAGTAAGAGAGGCATCGGTAGACGAAGCTTCGGTAGGCGCAAAAATGGGTCTAAAGAGCAAGAAAAAAGCCCGGCGGACGCGGGTGAAGAGAGGCGTGAGGCGCAAGGTCTCCGGGACCACGGAGCGACCCCGTCTGTCAGTATTCCGTTCGAACCGACACATCTATGCCCAGCTGATTGACGACGTCCGTGGGCAGACGCTCGCGGCGGCCAGCAGCCACGACGAAAGTGTCGAGGGCAAGAATCCGGTCGAAGTCGCTGCGGTGGTCGGCAAGCTGATCGGCCAGCGGGCCGCGGAGGCCGGCGTTTCGGAGGCCGTTTTCGATCGCAACGGTTACAAGTATCACGGCCGCGTTCGCGCATTGGCGGACGGTGCGCGGGAAGGCGGACTGAAGTTTTAGGCAGGCTAACGCAGCAGGAGAACAGCACTACGTATGGCGAAGGGAAGAGGTAGACAAACCCGCGAGCGGAAGGAGCCGTCCGATTTCATCGAACGACTCGTCTCCGTGAAACGCGTCGCGAAGGTGGTAAAGGGCGGCCGCCGTTTCTCGTTCAACGCCGTTGTCGTCGTCGGTGACGGCAAGGGCTCGGTCGCGGCAGGGCTCGGCAAAGCCAACGAGGTGGCGGACGCCATCTCGAAGGGCACCGAAGACGCGAAGAAGAAGCTCTTCCCGGTACCGATGAGAGCCGGGACGATCCCTCATCCCGTCACCGGGCGCAACGACTCCGGGCGGGTCCTGTTGAAGCCGGCCGCACCGGGACCGGGCGTTATCGCTGGCGGCGGTGTCCGTGCCGTCCTGGAGTGTGCCGGATACACTGACATTCTTTCGAAGTCGATCGGTTCGAGCAACCCGCACAATCAGGTCAAGGCGACGATCGATGCGCTCAAGCGACTGGAGGATCCACTCGAGGTCGCGAAGCGCCGGGGCATTCCCCTTCGGAAAGTATTTGAAGGTTGAGTCGGCCGTCACGCCGATGCGCAATAGAGAGATAGATGGCTAGCACGCTGAAGATTACTCAGGTTCGGAGCGCGATCCGTCAGACGCAGCGCCAGAAGCGGACGCTCGAGGCACTGGGCCTGCGGCGCATGCACCAGACCGTGGTCCACAACGACACGCCGCAGATCCGGGGGATGATCGATCGTGTTTCACACCTGGTTCGACTGGATGTGGGTGTGGGCGAAGCGAAAGTCAGCCCGAAGCCGAGGCCTGAGGCCGCGGGTGCGGAGAGGGCGGCTGACGCTCAGGTGAAGACGGCGCCGGAGGCGAAAGCCCCGGCGAAGAAGAAGGCGGCGCCCGGTAGACCGGCGGCGAAAAAGGCACCCGCAAAGAAGGCGGCAAAGAAGAAGTCGGCTTCTGCCCGGAAGTCCACCGCCAAAAAAGCGGCGACAAAGAAGACCGCTGCTAAGAAATCGGCAACGAAAAAGTCGACCGCCAGAAAGGCGACCGCGAAGAAATCGGCGACCAAGAAATCGGCGGCCAAGAAGACGGCCAAGAAGACAAGTGCCAGGACGACCACCCCGAAGAAGGGGGACGATTAGCACAGTTTCAGGAGCGAGTCCGCCGATCGGCGGGCGTATAGCATAGGAGAAAATGAATCTCAGCAATCTCAAGCACGCTAAGGGTTCCACCCGAAAGCGTAAGCGAATCGCGCGAGGCGTGGGGTCGGGCTATGGTGGCCACAGCTCCACGCGCGGGGACAAGGGCCAGAAGAGCCGGTCCGGCGCGAAACGACGAGCGTGGTTCGAAGGCGGGCAGATGCCGCTTCAGAGGCGCGTGCCCAAGTACGGTTTCACGAATCGGAATCGTACGGTGTACAGCGCGGTAAACGTGTCCCGTCTGGAGAAACTGGTTGAGGAGGGGCGCATCAAGGCCGGGGCGGAGGTCAGCCCGGCCGTCCTGGCAGAGCTTGGAGTAGTCGGACCGAAGGACCTCGTCAAGATTCTGGGCGGCGGTGAGCTGAAGGCGAAGCTGAAGGTGTCGGCCCACGGGTTCAGCGCATCGGGTAGAAAGAAAATTGAGGACGCAGGGGGCACGGCCACGGTCATCTAGCCGGCGGCAGCACGACACGTTAGAAGCACATGGCGAGTTTTACCGAGAGCCTTCGCAACATCTGGAAGATCGAAGATCTGCGGAGCCGGATCATCTATACGCTGGGCATCCTGCTGGTGTATCGTCTAGGCGCCTACGTCACACTTCCGGGCGTCAACGCCGCCGAACTGGCGACCATCAATATGACGCGCGACCCGAACGACATCTTCGGCTTCATCGACCTGTTTGTGGGCGGAGCGTTCAGTGCTGCCGGAATCTTTGCTCTCGGGATCATGCCGTACATCACGGCATCGATCATCATCCAGCTGATGGGTGCCGTAGTCCCGTACTTCCAGAAGCTTCAGCGGGAGGGCGAAGACGGCAGACGCAAGATCACCCAGTTGACGCGCTACGGGACCGTCGGGATCACAGCGGTACAGTCCGTCGGTTTCGCGATCAACCTGCAGTACGGCATCACCGGCCAGGCCATCGAGATACCCGCGACGTTCTTCATGGTCTCGACGGTGATCGTCCTGACCGCCGGGACGATGTTCGTCATGTGGCTCGGTGAGCGTATTACGGAGAACGGCGTCGGAAACGGGATATCCCTGATCATCATGATCTCGATCATCTCCGCGTTTCCGAGCGCCCTCGTCAACGAGTTTCAGCTCAAAGACAACCTCTTCATCTTCCTCGTCGAGATCGCCGTCTTCACCATCGTGACAGCCGGGGTGGTTCTCGTGACCCAGGGCATGCGGCGCATCCCCGTACAGTACGCGAAGCGGGTGGTGGGTCGGAAAGTATATGGTGGGACAACGCAGTACCTGCCCTTGCGTGTGAACGCTGCGGGAGTGATGCCGATCATCTTCGCTCAGTCGATTATGTTCGTGCCGGCGACGATCGCGACCTTCTTTCCGGAGAGCGCTTTCATGCAGCAGTTTGGCGCGTGGTTCAATGACG
>JBFIPX010000191.1:0-6427 GCA_041609895.1 Rhodothermales bacterium | reverse complement strand
GAACTCGCCACTTGTTCCGCTCATTACCCGTCTTTGTCTGCGAAACGTAGTCGGCGTTGCCGTCTGCGTACTGGGTGCTGTCCGTGTCGACCAGTGTGAATGTGCCCACGTTGTTGTTACTCCCGTCTTCCGCTGTCACTTGGAATCCCCATCGGGTCGTGGCTGCCGGATCCGCTACACTTACTACAAAGTCGATCACCTGCCCGGGAGAATAGTCGGACGGTGCCCCGAGAATAGACGCTGAGCCGGAACCTGGGCCTGGGTGGCAACCGATACAGCTTCCGCCATCGCCCGGCGAGCCCGTATTCTCTGGGGGCGGGCCGCCACTGGACAAGACACCGGCTACAAGCAATGGCATCACAGCTACACCTACAGCCGACGGCGCGCGGCGACGACTTTTTTTGTAGAACACGTTCATGACTCTATCCCTCTTCGTTTGTACTGTGAGCATGAGCGGGCCGCGGACAGATCTTCATCCGAATGAGGGTCAGCGACCAGAGCATTGTTTGTATTTACCCTGTCGGGTTCTACTAGAACAGATCCTTCTCCCCGTTGATATGCAGGTCGGGATTGATGATGTTGTTCTGCGCGTCGGTGACGCCCACGTGGCAGGATCGACAGACGAGCCCCGAGGGAATGTGTCCTTTCGGTGGCAGGTCGTGACACGAACCGCACTCGGCCTCGCCCGAGCCGACGGCGGTCCAGACAACCGTCGGGTTGTTGCCGCGAATGAAGTCCTCGGTGTACGCCCATGCGTTGTCGCCGGCGTCGGCTTTGGCGAACACAAACCCGCCGTGACAGTAGCTGTTGCCGCAGGTCGAGCTGGCGAAATCGTACACCGGATCGGCGCCGGCGTGCGAGGCCACCGCGCCGAAAATGACTTCCGTCCGTCCCGGAGTTGCGTCATCGACAACGTGGCCCGCGTCATCGAACCCATCGGGCTCGACATGACACTGGGCGCAGTCCACAGAGGCACCGATCTGCGCGCCGAGGTGCTGCTGATGAGCCCCGACACCAGGAACCGCCGTGTCCGTGTTGTCGAACAAATCCTGCGGCGGCGCAATATTCTCCGCACCGCCGTGACAGGTTGAGCACTCTTCCGGTCCGTCGTCCGCCGTATGGCAAGTCAGGCAGCTGATCTCCGGCTCGCCCAGTTGTACGCGAATGATCTCCCGACCGTAGTCGCTCGCATGGCATTGCTGGCAAACGGTGATGTCCCAATCCCGCGTGTCCTGAAAGACGGCCTCGTGGAAGCCGCTGGACGACGGATTGAGATACCCGTCCGGATGCGGATACGCCGCGTGACACGAGGCGCATGCGACACCGCTGCTGCCACCCTTGTAGTTCTGCCCGTGACACGACTGACAGCTCTCCGACGGCTGCGCGCTCTCGCGCACGAACTTGCCGTGGAAATTCTCCGACGCAGGCTGGCTCCATCCTTCTGGATGGGTCTTCTCGACAAGAAAGTCGGACGTATCAGCGCACGAGGCCAGCAGCCACGCGGTCAACACGACGAGTACGGCTATGGGTACACTGCGCAACTTCAGCATGTCAGTCGAACGATCCGTGGCAGGGTTGACAGATCTGATCAGCGTTATCCTGATGACAGGCGATACAGTTCCCCAGGTCCGCCTCAGCCTCGAAGCGATGCAAGCCGCCGTCGACGCGGTTGACCCACCCCGGGCGGTGATTCTGCGGAAGCACCTGGTTGTCGTTGTGGCAATCCACACAGAAGGCCGGCTCCGTGTGACACGTGATGCAGGCTTTCTCCTGGCTCCGCGCGTCCAGTGCGTGCGTGAACTCGTAGTTCAACGGATGCGCAAGCCTTTCGACGTTGTCGCCTTCGTGGCAGTCCGAACAGAAGTCGTCGTCGTGACACGACTGGCACGAGAGGCCGTTCAGGTCCGCATGCGTGTCGAGCTGCGCCATGTCCCCGTGTGTGTGCAGAAAGCCCGGGTTGTGACTGGCAGGCTTCAGCACATCCTCCGGCATGTGGCAGGTCTCACACTCGAGCGGCGCCGACTTCATTTCGTGACAGTCCTGGCAGTTGACCATCGTTGGCAGGGAAGCGCTCTCCGGAGCCCCGGCCACCAGGACCGACGCGTGGCACGCCGCGCACTCGAAGCCCCCGGCGAGGTGTACCGAATGCGCGAACTTCTGACTGTACTTTGTGATGTAGAGTGGCCCCTCGGGGTCCTCCGGATTCACGTGGCACGTCGCGCACTCGTCATCGTCGTCCACGTCATGGCAGTCCGAGCAGATGTCCTTGTCCGGCAGCAGATTATCCAGCCCCGTCAGGCTAGCTTCGACACCGGCGTGACATTCGTCGCACTCCATCTCGTTGTCTTCGACGTGCAGCACGTGGTCGAAGATCAGGCCACGCGTCGCCTCTGCAGGGACTGGCCCCGGAAGGCGCGCCTGGAAGACAAACGCCAGGATCAAGGGCGATATCAATAAGACAGTTCCGGACTTCAACTTCGGGGTCTCCTTCAGAGGGTGGTAATCCTGTATGATACGCGCAGGAGGAATCTCAGATCATTGTCGTACAGACTGTTCAGACTCTCCTGCAGCTCCGCATCGACCATGACCTGAGGTCCCGGCCGATACCGCAGGCCGGCTGAGAACGACGTGGCGTCCTCATCGAAGTCGGCGGTGTAGCGCTGGAAGTTGTAGTAGCTGCTCTGGGCGCGCGCCTGCAGCGCGTCGGTGACATCGTAGCGGACCTCTCCGTAGACACCTACCCGTTCACCACCGAACCCCGACTGGTAGACCAGACCCAGTGTGCCCCACCTCGCCGAGAGGCTTGCCAGGACTTCGTTGCCCGTCTCGTCCTCCTCGTATATCGTGTAGTAGTTCTGCACGCCGATCTGGTAGTCACCGAACCGATAGTAGGCGCCGCCGCGAACCTGGTTGTAGGCGTTCAGCTCGAAGATGTTGAAGTAGGAGTCCTCCAGAACCTGCGGGCGCTGTGACTGGAACTCGCCGGACACGGTCCACGGACCCCCGGCATACGTAAGCCGATACCGCATTCGCTGGTATTCTTCGTCCTGGAGGTTGTAGTCGAACCTTACCAGGTACGTCAGCCCTTCGACCAGCTCGCCCGTCAATGCCGCACCCGCCACCTGCCACACGGTCTCGTCGGATCGCGTGCGCTGGAAGAAGCTCACGTCCAGTTTTGCCTCGTCGGCGATGCGGCCTGAGGCATGCCCGCCGAGAACGTAGCCGTCGTCAGGCGAAAGAAACTCAAAGGCGCGGTCTCGCGGCGTTTCAAGGCCGGCAACCAGGCGGACTCTTACCTCATCTACGGGGGTCACCGCCACCGAGAGGGCGTCGGCGGTACCGTTGACCACGCCATCGTAGAAGAACTGCCGTCCGACGCGAAGGTCCGCCCGCGGGCTCGGCTTCCAACGAAGGAATCCGTGATACCAACGGGCCTCCCAGTCCACAGGATCGCCCCGCCGGGCCACGCGCATGTACGAGCGGAGCTGGAGCTGCGGCGCCTCCTTCAGCCAGGTCCTGAATCGCAGACCCTGGTAGAAGTCGCCGCGCTGGTCTCCGTCGGCGGATTCAAAAGAGTACAGGTACGAGTGCATCGTACCTGTAAACTGAATCTGGCCGAACGTCGGGGCCGCGGTGGCCCCAACGACTGCAGCCAGCAGTACTAGTCGCTTCAGCACAGGCTAAACCCCCTTGCCTGTAGTGGGACGAAGCTATTTGTATTCGGCCTTCGTTGCTTCCGGAATGGGATGGGCGATCTTTGCCGAGTACTCCTCGAAGTTGAAGCCCTTGAACGATGGGCTCTTCTCGTTGTGGCACTTGACACACGTTTCCTCCGTAGGTGTGACCAGGCCAACCGAAGCCCCTTCGACCTCTCCCGAGGTAATCGACTCCATCGTCGACTTCTTATAGTAGTTGCCGCCTGCTCCATGGCACGACTCGCAACCCACGCCATCCTCTACGCTGTACTTTGGGCCCAGCAGTTCGGCCGGTACGCCGTGGCCTGTCACGTGACATTGCAGACACTCATCCGCGGTCTGGGGGTCCGCGATGCCCTTTGCGGCAGCGACTTCCTTTGCCTTCGGTGTGCCGAGAGTAGCGTACGCCTGCGCGTGCGCGCTGGCTTCCCACTTCTGAAACTGCTCTCCGGACTCCTCCTTGCGGTGGCACGTCTTGCACCTTGCCGTGCCGATGAACTCGGCACCGTCGCTTGTGGCGATCGTGACCGGATCGGCACTATCGGCCTGCTCGGTGCTGACAGTCGCCGCGACGATCCATAGGAGAACCACCGCGCCCGTCAGCGTTGATAGCAATCGTTTCATATTCCCTCCTGTCTCCGTCTGTCTACATTCTGTTCAAGAAAGTGAACGCTCCGCCTTTTTTCCGGCGGCTTTCGTCACCGTTACGGTTCACAAAATCCACGGCTACGGCTTTTGAGGGCCGGTGCCGCGAACGGCTGAATCGTCTAATTTGTCTTGCAAGCTTTGTTCCGCAACCGCGCCCGGATCACTCTCCTTTTCCATATCCTTGATCTTGAAGAAAAGGGCCACCGCCAAAAGGGTTATGAAGAACGTCCCGACTCCAAAGCCCATCCGGCGCGACCAATATCCGTCGATTTCAGCAATGGCCAGGATCAGAGCTTCGCGAGCCTTTTCTGTACCCTCCTTGGCGACTTCGCCGACGCGCTCAGCATCGAACGTGTGAACCAGTGTCCGCGCGTGAATAAGGTTCTGGCGCGACTCCTGCAGGAGAAACGCAATGTCCGTGTCGTCCATGCCGACGCGCCGAACCTCTTCCGCTCGCAATTCCGTAGCCTCATACGCGGCCACGAGGTCGGCCAGATGGGATCGCATCTGAGCCGCTACTTCGTACCCCGGCTCCCCTTCCTCGTGACAGTTGACGCATACTGACGTTGCACCCGTGCCCAGAAAGTCGTCCGACGTGTGCCGTATTGAATGGTTGCCGTGGCATTCCTCGCAGAGGTGCAATTCCCAATCGTCGAAGGCTTTCGCCATCTTCGACTCTACGAAGTACTCCATGTTATTCACATGGCATGTGCCACAAACATGGCTGACCGAGTGCACCCCGGGCGGCGTCGCTCCGTGATTACCGTGACAGTCATTACATGCCGGTGCGCCAAGATCATGTTCGACAAGCAGAGCCTGGCCGTGCACGCTCTCTGCGTAGTCTGAGTAGTAGTTCCGCCGCAGCCCGGTGCCCGCCATCGTCTGCGGATCGCCGTGGCAGCTATTGCACATGGCCGGTACGTTGAGCGGGTACACCGAAGAGCGTGAGTCCGAAGCGGGGAGTATCGCGTGTGCGGTGTGACAGCTGGCACATTCCGCGACATTTTGGGCGCCCTCCTTTAGTCTCTGACCATGGTGACTCTGGAGGTACTGCGACAGCTGATCCGTTCGAATCCTTGGCTGATACTGTCGCATGAAGTTGATGTCGCCGTGGCACTTGCCGCAGAACTCCGGGATCTCTTCGAGATCCGGTACGCCCACAAACCCCGCCTCCCTTGACATCGCGTAGTCTTCGTCGTCACTCGTGGGATCTCCGCCGTGACAACCCGCGCACGAGAGGCCCCTCTGCAAATGGATGTCCTCCAGATTGAAGTCCTCGGGAAGGCTCTCAATATCGAAATGACATACCACACACTGGTCGTCTGCAAGCTGTTCAGGAACCTCCTGTGCCTGCGAGACCTGTGGCAGCATTGCTACCGCGACCAGCAATGCACAGAGCCATCTGAGAACGGACGAGTGGGAGCTCGATGATGCCGGACTAAAGGACATAGCCGATGACTGTTAGGATGACCATGTATAGAAGGACAAAGATGCCGATGATACGCATCGGCCGGTATTTTCGATTCGGCTTCGCCTTGATTTCCCAGAACGGAACCAGAAGCCAGGCCAGCGCACCCACTCCAAAGAGCACCACACCCACCACTTCTCCTTCCACGAACAATATGTGGGCGGGCAGCAGTTTGAGGGTTTCGAACATGAACATGAAGTACCATTCCGGTCGAATTCCCTCGGGCGCTGATGCGAACGGATCTGCCTTCTCGCCGAGTTCCCATGGTGCGAACACTGCCAGATAGAGAAGCACGTTCAGGACCACAAGCCAGAGCAGGGCATCGCGCAGAACAAAATTCGGGAAGAACGGGATTGTCTTCTTCGCTGCCTCCGGCTGCCGCCTGAAGTGGCTCGGCTCGTGCATCCCCTGCCGCTGCACAAACAAAAGGTGCACCGCGAGGACGATCATGAAGATGGCCGGGATAAGCGCCACATGGAATGCATAGAACCTGGTCAGCGTGGCACCCGTCACATCGTCACCGCCCCGGAGGACCGTCCTCAACGCGTCGCCGATCACAGGGACCGCCCCGGCTATGTCTGTGCCGACCTTCGTCGCAAAGTACGCCAGCTCGTTC
>JBFIPX010000190.1:0-6435 GCA_041609895.1 Rhodothermales bacterium | reverse complement strand
GACTACCAGGACTACATCTTTGACGAAGGAATCGGGACCGATCAGTATCTCTCCGTGTCCGGAGGCAACGAGCAGACTACTTATTTCATTTCGGGGGCCTACTTCTTCAATGAGGGCATTATCCGAAATTCGGATTTCAGCCGGGCTTCCATCCGGGTCAATGTCGGTCAGGCTCTTAACGACTGGGCGTTTCTCCGTGTAGGCACTAACGTAACCCGAAGTTTCAGCAATGATGTTCCGACGGGCGGCGAGAGTTTCTTCGATGGCGCCATCACGACGCTTCAATTTCTGCCGCATACGAGGGACGCCTTTCCCGACGAGTTGGGTAACTACCCGGCCCCGGGTAACGCGTTCTTTGGCAATCCGGTAGAGGTCGTCGATAGGTACGAGTTCACGCAGGAGGTCAACCGCTTTACTGGAAGCCTCAATCTCAACCTGACCCCGTATGAAGGTCTGGCCATTGACGTCACGAGCGGATATGACACCTACGGTCAGGTGTCGAGGGGCTTCAAGCCAATCGGCACGGTGGCTGATCCGGATGGTTTCACGCGCCGTGGAGACATCTCGCGCAAGCTGTTCAACTTCGACGTGAACGCTCGCTACGAGACCAGCCTTTCGGACGAGTTGACGTCCACGACGGCAGTCGGCGGTACGTATCAGTACGAGAAGTCTGAGGCGATTGCTAACGAGGCTACCAATCTGGGGCCGATTGTGGAGACCATTGACGGCGGAACGATCTCCTCGAGCTTCGACATCATCGCGGAGCAAAGTCTGCGCGGTGGCTACATCCAGGAGACGCTCGGATACCGCGACAGGCTATTCATAACGGCGGCCGGACGTATTGACGGGTCATCTGTCTTTGGCGAGGACAATCGGAGCCAGTTCTACCCGAAGATCAGCGGTGCCTACGTGATCTCAGAGGAGTCGTTCTGGGACGGCGGCCTTTTCGATAACATCAATCTCCTGAAACTCAGGGCATCGCTGGGTAAAGCTGGTAACCTGACAGGAATTGGCCCCTTCGACCGTTTCACGAACTACAACCCGATCTCTTTCAATGGCCAGACGGGTCTGATACCGTCCGCGAGTCTCGGGAACGCCGACATCAAGCCCGAGACGCAGACAGAGATCGAGGTCGGTGCTGATATCTCTCTTCTCCAGAACCGATTGGGAATCGAGTTCACCTACTACAAGCAGGACGTCGACGATCTCCTGCTTTCGAGGATCCTGTCGCCGTCCACCGGTGCCACGACGCGGATTGAGAACGTAGGTAAGCTGACCAACAAGGGGATCGAGCTGATGGTGCGCGGAGTCGCAATCGATCGCGACGATCTCGATCTCGACTTCACCCTTCTTTTCAGCCGCAACAGGAACAAGGTCACGAGGTTGGCCGAGGGGACGCGCTTCGGGATCGGCGGATTCTCGTCACAATATGCCATCGAGGACCAACCGCTGGGAGTGTTCTACTGGAGAGCATATGCGCGTGACGCGAACGGCGAATTGCTGCTAACGCCGGACGGACTGCCACAGGCGGAACGCGGCATCCAGAGCCTGCAGGATGCCTGCGAGGTAAGTGAGGCCGCGTGTTTCGCGGAAGCAGATGCGTTGGGAATCAGTAGGGACAATGTCCTTCGGGATTCGGATGGCAACCTCTCCGGAATTCAGCGCGACGCAAGCGGTCAACCCTCCGGAAGTCTGCTTCGACTGATCGTCGGGGATCCAAATCCGGATTGGACCGGATCGCTAATCACAAACGTCAGCTACAAGAAGTGGTCGTTCCGGATGCAGTGGGACGCCGTACAGGGTGGCGACATCTTCAACTGGAATCGCAGGAACTTTGATCGCCACAACTATCAGGGCGGCTTTGACTACGGGCGAGAGTTGAAGGGAGAAGTGCAGAAGGGTACCGCGAACGCTACAGGCAGTGGCCTGATCATCGAGGAGTACGTCGAAGACGGGTCGTTCATCAAGCTGCGTGAGATCGCGGTCAGCTATACTTTCACGCCCGCAACCCGGTTGGTTCAGTCAGTGCGCATCAATGCGTCAGGTCGCAATCTGTTGTCAATAGACGACTACACCGGCTACGATCCGGAGGTTGGTATCAGTGGTCGTGATACGGGAGTTCGAGGTTTCGACTTCGGAGCGGTACCGATTCCCAGGACGTTCACCCTGGGAGCGACGCTAACTTTCTAGAGCACCGCGATCTCGTTATCCGATATGAAATTCATCTTGAGCGCAAGAGATATGAAACGCATAAAGATCACAGTGCTGGCCGGTTGCGCCGGAGTTTTCCTTGCACTGACACTCACGTCCTGCGATCTGACATATGAAAACCCTAACGCTGCCAGCGAGGATCAGGTCGTATCGACGGTCCAGGGTTTGAAGGCTCTCACGATTGGCATGCGCCGTGAATACTCGATTAGCCTCCTGAGTCCGTCCGTTCGTTCTGCCGGTTTGTCTACCCGTGAGTTCGGAGTGGTCGTCGGATTCGCCAATCCGCAGGACATCGAACTTGGCGGAACGGCACTCACTCCAGACAACGGTATCCTGACCGCTATTTGGAGCAACACCTATCAGGTGATGGGCATGGCGGAGCAGATCATCGATAACTCAGAGGTAGTGGGCGAAGCTGCGACGCGCGCAGCCTATCAGGCCACGGCACACCTGTTCAAGGGGATGGCGCTCGGCAATCTCGCTCAGTTCTACGAGTCGATGCCGATCATCGTCGATGCCGACGGCGAGGCCGAATTTCGGTCGCGCGAGGCGGCCCTTGATGAAGCGGTCTCTCAACTCGAGGCGGGACTTGCGGCGCTCGGTTCCCAGACGGTACCGGATGCTTTCAAAAGCGATGTCCTGGGTTCCAGTGACTTTAACTTGCGGCAAACGCTAAACGCATACCTCGCTCGCTTCCAACTCTACCTTGGAAACCACGGAGCAGCCATTACTGCGGCCGATGCCGCGCTCGCTCTCGGACCGGCAGCTTCGGTGTTTAGTTACGACAACGGTAACAATAATGAGAACCCTCTCTACTTGCAGACGACGGAGGAGCCTGCAACATACCGGCCGGTGGACAATTTCGGGTTCGATCCGGATGAGTTTGTCGTTGATGCGGCGGACGGACGTTTGGCATTTTACCTGAGTCCGCGGGACGAGATCGGATTCTTTTCCGCGCTACCAGTAGAGACCATGAGAGGATTCTACGACGAGATCGCCGAACCCATTCCTGTCTTCCTGCAAGGCGAACTATACCTGACCAAAGCAGAGGCGTATGCGCGGCAGGGAGACATTCCAAACGCCATTGCCAATCTGGACCTCGTACTTACGAAGACGGACGACCCGTTCGGAGTCAACGCCGGCCTTGCCGCGTACTCGGGTGGTCAATCTGCCGCGGAAGTGCTTCTTGCCATCTATCGGCATCGGAGAATCGAGATGTTCCTTACCGGCACGAGCCTTGAGGATAGCCGCCGCTTCTTCCCCGACTTTCAACCGCCTGCGGAAGGCGATTATGATTCCTTTGACCGGAATCGAAACTTCTATCCGTACCCGCAGACGGAGCGTGACAACAACCCGAATACGCCTCTCGATCCGAGTATCTGACGGGCACGAAGCCGAATCGCGTTCTCGTCCAAATGCTATCCCGCGGGACGCTCGGTTGTCCCGCGGGTCATTGGTTGATGGCTGATCTCTTCGGTCGTCATCGATCGCCTTTGCAACTGCTGAAGAAGCAGACCTGTGGTCAACCGTTTAGCGTCGCTTTCGCTAGGCGTCGTACTCTTCGGAGTCGGCGCGCTTGCGGGCTCCTTGAGCCTGGTGGGATGTGACGACGACATGCGGGCGGTTCCTCCCAGGGAGGCGTCAGGCTCCGAAGCGGCTCAGAGCGCCGGCGCAACGTCGACCGCGGGAGGACGTGGGCACCTGATTCCCGCAGCGGACAGTATTCTCCTCGGGGCCGTGTCCAGCGAGGTAATCCCCGGTGCCGTTCTACTCGTCACAAAGAGCCAAAGTGTGTTGCATCGGAAGGCGTACGGGTACGCTCGGCTGTACGACAAGAACGGAACCCGTCTGGGGGAGCCGGAGCCGATGACCGTCGATCACGTCTTCGACCTGGCATCGCTGACCAAGGTCTTCGCGACGACATACGCGATCATGATGCTGGTAGATCGAGGCGAAATCGAACTCGATGCGCCCGTATCCAGATATCTGTCCGAGTTCAGTGGGCCGTCGAAGGACAGCGTTTCGGTCCGGCATCTGCTGACGCATACGGCGGGGCTGTACCCATGGAAGCCAATCTACTACCATGCGACAACCGCGCCAGAGGCGTTCGATTACATATGCCGCTTGCCCTTGAGCTATCCCGTGGGCGGTGAGCGGCGTTACTCGGATCTCGGATTCATGCTGCTCGGGTACCTTGTCGAGGCCCGTACTGGCCAGGACGTCGACGCCTACCTGCGCGAAGAGCTCTACGGTCCGTTGGGGCTTCAAAGGACCACGTTCGTTCCACGCGAGCACGGCCATTCCGGTCCGTTTGCCGCCACCTCTCACGGCAACCCGTTCGAAAAGCGTATGGTTTTCGACGACGAGTTCGGGTACCAAGTGGATGAAGACCTGGAAGCCTTTGATAAGTGGCGTGACTACACGTTGATCGGCGAGGTCAACGACGGAAATGCGTACCATGCGCATAGAGGTGTTGCCGGCCACGCCGGGTTGTTCTCCACAGCCGACGAGCTGACCATGCTTCTCGAACTACTGATTGCGAACGGCACGTACGAGAGTCTGCAAGTTGTTAGTGCGGCAACGGTTCGTGAGTTTCTCACAAGGACAGCGTCTGGTGACGGTCTTGGCTGGGCGATGTCGCCGGCAATCCTACACATCGACGACCCCCCGCCGGGGGCATTCGGCCACACCGGCTTCACCGGTACCTATGCCGTTGCTTTTCCGGCACAACGTACGATCCTCGTGCTGTTAACGAACCGGCAAAACCTCGGCGTCGGTCCCGACGGCCGATACAACGCGCTCGACGATCTCAGGGCCGAAGTCGCGTCTGCAGTCCTGAACGCAATCGGGTATCGACCGTAAGGTCGATCGCATTCGAGCAGGGGTAGCGTCGATGCATCTGGAAGCTGGTCGTACTTTGATCGTGATGGGTGTCGCGGGCTGCGGAAAGACGACCGTCGGCAGGCGCCTCGCGAAACAAATCGGGTGCACATTTATCGATGCCGACGACCATCATCCGCCGGAGAATATCGCAAAGATGTCGTCGGGCGTTCCACTTGCGGATGGCGACCGATGGCCGTGGTTGGATGCGGTGAGGGACTCGGTGATGGAGGCTCGGCGGCAGCATCTGTGCGTCGTCGTCGCTTGCTCAGCGTTGAAAGCCGCGTATAGAGACCGTCTCGCTGCCGGCGACCCCACGTGTCGTTTTGTCTATCTGCGGATCTCGCGGGATGATGCCCGATCGAGGTTGCAGGGCCGCATGGAGCATTTTATGCCGGCCGCTCTCGTCGCGAGTCAGTTTGCCGACCTGGAGGAACCGGATGACGCGGTCACGGTCGACGCGAGCAACAGCGTCGAAGACATTACGATTGAAGTGCTGCAAGCGCTCGGGCGCCTGGAGGACTAAGAACCGCCCGCTTGTCAGTGATGGATCTGCTGCAGGATTGGAAGCCTAAGCCTCAAACGGTCCCGCCCGGTCAAGGTCAGACAAAGGCGGAGATTGTCAGCACCACCGCAAGGCCCACCAAACCGATCAGCGTCTCCATGATGGTCCACGACCTTAGGGTGTCGCGCTCGGAAAGCCCCAGGTATTTACCGACAAGCCAGAAACCGGAGTCGTTGACGTGCGAAAGTACCGTGGCGCCGGAAGCTATTGCGACGGTGGCGAGCGCAAGCGTCAGGCCGCCGAAGTCGCCAATCTCTATTACTGGCGTAAGGAGCCCGGCCGCCGTGACCATCGAAACAGTTGCCGACCCCTGCGCGACGCGAACGACTGCCGCAATCGCAAATCCAAGCAAGACAACGGGGAGTGAGGATCCTGCGAGCAAAACGGCTAGTGCGTCACCGACGCCGGCCGCAATGAGCACTTTGCCCAGGACTCCGCCTGCCCCGGTGACGAGAATTATAAGGCCGACAGGCTCGAGCGATTTAGTAGCCATGTCGCGCACCTCTCTTGCGGAGAATCCGCAGCGTGTGCCGATCAGGTAGAATGAAAGCAGCGTTGTCAGGAGCAGCGCGGTGAACGGATGCCCTAACAGTGCCATGAACTCCCGCAGCCGGTGGCCTTCAGGCATCGTCACGGACGTGACCGTACCGGACAGTATCAGAACGAGCGGGAGCAGTACCAGAAGAGCGGCGACGGTGAACGTCGGGCTCAGATGCACTTTCTCGTCGTCGGGCTCTTCATCGGCAGCGAAGTCGGGTACACCAACGGTAATCTTTCTG
>JBFIPX010000189.1:0-6444 GCA_041609895.1 Rhodothermales bacterium | reverse complement strand
TAATTGAAACGTTGGATCTCACGCGTTGAGAAATCGCGTGTTCCAACTTTTTCGATTCGATCCGACAAATTCGTAATGTCGCGTTTAGGGTCCGGACTTCGCCCGCTCCCCGGACGTGGTCCTATTCTTACCCACACATGCTACGGATAGATGGTGAACCGGGAGCAGCAATGATTTCATTCATCGCTTGACATCCAGAACAATGGCGTATAGTGAAGCCCTGGCCAAGAGAGTTCGAGAGGTGCTGGCGGATAGATCCGGCGTAGTCGAGAAGAAGATGTTCGGCGGACTCGCCTTCATGGTTGATGGAAACATGTGCTGCGGCATAGTCGGCGACGAGCTGATGCTGCGGGTTGGAAAGGACCGGTACGAACAAGTGTTATCGAGTCCGCACGCGAGGGCGATGGACTTCACGGGAAAGCCCTTAGCGGGAATGGTTTACATTTCGACCGGCGGTCTACGGACCGGTGACTCGCTTTCGCAGTGGGTCGCGTGCGCCCTTGATTTCGTCAGCACTTTGCCTCCAAAATGAGACCCTAAATTCCTTTCACTGGCTATTCTTTTCTTACCCTGCTTCGTGTTCCAGCGTGATTACATAATGAGGCAGATACACCAGGTGGCGATAGCGCTTGCCCGCGCACTGCACCTTCGCCAGAATGGACAGTTTGAAGACGCCATCGAGGTGTTGCGCCAGGCCTTGGCGGAGGTGGCAGACGCCGACTTTCAACGACTGCTTCAGATGAGCCGCACGGAGCTTTTGAACTATTTGGCCGACAATGTTGGACTCGCGAGTGAAGAACAGTGCAGCATCGCCGATGTGCTCTACGAGTATTCGCTTTCGGCCAGTAGCGTGGATGCGGAAAGGAGCGCAGCGGCGAGAGAGCGAGCCGTATGGATCTATGAAGCCTGTTTGGCGTCGGGCGCGACACTGCCGCTGCACGTCCACGAGCGGCTTGGCCCTGCAGATCCTGGAATGTCCGACCCGAGGCGCGACAGTCATTACGAAGATCTTCAAACCGGAGAGGATTAAGTAATGACGGTCGCGTATGAACTTAGATATCCCATTGGCCCGTTCACCCGAAAGGAGGAGATTACGGCCGAAGAACGGGAGGCGTACATTCGGGACATCGAGGCGCTTCCTGCCACCCTTCGTTCACTCGTCGACGGCTTGTCGGCTCAGCAGATAGACACACCATATCGTCCCGGCGGGTGGACACTGCGGGAACTCGTCCATCACGTCGCGGACAGCCACATGAACGCATACGTGCGATTCAAGCTCGCCGTAACTGAAGACAACCCGACAATCAAGACCTACGATCAAGACCTCTGGGCTGTGCTCGGCGATGTTGAGGCCCCCGTGGAAGTCTCCCTGGATCTTATCGGGGCGCTGCACGCACGTTGGGCGCTATTTCTTCGCAGCCTGGACGAAGATCTGTTTGCGAGACCTTTCTACCATCCAGAGGAGGGCCCGATGAAGGTGTCCGATCTGCTTCAGCTCTACTCATGGCATAGCCGGCATCACGCTGCTCACATCTCGAGTCTAATCAAAAGAGAGGGATGGTGACGCTCAGATAGCGGCTACACCGAAAATCACAGCCTGGCGATGCCTGTACTGGAGAGGGAATGATACGCGGTTTGGCTCCGCTGAAGTGATGAGATCAGGGAATCGCTGCGATACTTGAGGTTGCGGCACTTGTTGTCTAAAATGCGGCCTCGGGTTTGGCAGTATCATGCCCGCACACCGTCCCCGTGTGTTTCACCCCGAAGGTGATGTTTACCGAACCGTTGTTTTTCATCTTTTTGCTGGTCGCAATCGTTCCGGCAGCATTCTACGTTCTGAATCGTGAGCAACGAAAGGAGCTCACCAGATTCGAGGAGAGCCTGCGTGAGGCAACAAGGGCACTGCTCCACAAAATGGAGCTTTCTGTTGGCTCACAGAATCAGAAACTCGCGGATCATGCGGAGTTCAAGTTGGATGCCACGGCCGACCAGCTGAATCAATCGCTCGAAGTTCTTCGCGCCGCCATTGAGCACCAGTCGCGTCAGCAAGAGAAAGTTGCTGAGCGGCTCGAACGGTTGGAAAGCGCTGTTCGTCCAGATGACGATCCGGCGCCCAAAACGTTGGGAGTTTCGACCTGACCGCCGACCTTGCTCAGGCAACTCTGGAGACACCGGCATTGCAGACTTCTGCATTGGCGGTGCGGTGTGCACGATAGAAAAAGCGATGTAGGTCACGAAATCCCGGAGGGGAGCAACCATGAAGCACGGCACTGTTGGGTGGATGGATCTGACCGTATCCGATGCAGAGGGTATACGTGACTTCTATGAGGAGGTCGTTGGTTGGAAGCCCGAGCCCGTGGACATGGGCGAGTATTCCGACTTTAACATGGTGGCAGCGGGTACGGGCTCTCCGGTGGCCGGTGTCTGTCACTCGAGGGGCTCCAACGCCGAATTGCCAGCTGTCTGGATGGTCTATATCGTCGTCCCCGACATTGAGGCGAGTATCAGCAAGTGTACTGACCTGGGTGGCGAGGTACTCGTCGAGCCGCGTGGAGCGGGCGGAGGGCGCTACTCCGTAATCAAGGACCCTGCGGGTGCCGTCTGCGCCCTGTTTGAGACTCCCCCGGCTCAGGGCTGATTAGGCCCACAAATAAAGAGATGGATTCAGTTCACGGTAAATAGCCGGAGCAAGTCCGCCCTACAACTCCGTACCCTTTTCCCCGGTACCTTCTGGCGAAATTGTTGACTACTTTTGGTACTTCAGCAAGCGGGGTTGCCGCGCTGAATCGTATTCCGCCACAAAGAGGTGATGTGACTCGCACCTTCCGGCACCCGCAGGCGAGGGCCGTGTCTTCCCGCAGAATCTACCCGTGTTAACTGCACCTTGTCTGACAAGTCTGTATGCACCCTGGCGGACCACCATCTGGGCGATCTAGTTGTCCCTTTCGAAGAAGACATACCCGTTCATATAGATAGATGAAGCACACAGCAAGCGCACACGATGTTTACCGGTACGGCCGCCGGCCGCTGGACGCAATCTTCGCTCCCGATTCTGTTGCCGTAATAGGCGCAACAGAAAGAGCTGGCAGCGTAGGTCGGACAATTCTGTGGAATCTTATTACGAATTCGTTCGGAGGAACCGTGTACCCGGTCAATCCGAAGCGGCCGAGCGTTCTGGGAATTAAGGCCTATAAGTCGATAGCGGAGGTGCCTGATCGCGTCGACCTAGCGGTCATTGTTACGCCCGCCCGCACGGTTCCCGGCGTAGTCCGCGAGTGCGTGGAGGCCGGTGTGCAGGGCGCGATTATCATCTCGGCCGGCTTCAAGGAGATAGGTCCCGAAGGTGTGGAACTGGAGCGCCAGATTCTGGCGGAGGCGCGGAAAGGGCGCATGCGGATCGTCGGTCCGAACTGCGTTGGCGTGATGAACCCATTGAGCGGCCTGAACGCCACGTTCGCCGGCCAGATGGCGCTTCCAGGATCGGTCGGGTTCATCAGCCAGTCAGGCGCGCTGTGTACATCCATTCTCGACTGGAGCTTTGAGGAGAACGTCGGATTCAGTGCCTTTGTCTCTATCGGTTCGATGCTGGATGTGGGTTGGGGCGACCTGATCTACTACCTCGGTCGTGATTCGAGGACGAAGAGCATCGTCATATACATGGAGTCGATTGGAGACGCACGCTCCTTCATGTCGGCGGCACGCGAAGTGGCCCTCTCCAAGCCGATCATCGTAATCAAGCCGGGGCGTACCGAGGCGGCCGCTGCCGCCGCGGCCTCCCACACCGGCTCTATGACGGGAAGCGACGGCGTGCTGGCGGCCGCTTTTCGCCGGGTCGGCGTACTGAGGGTCGACAACATATCTGACCTGTTTAATATGGCAGAGGTGCTTGCAAAGCAGCCTCGCCCGAACGGGAAGCGGTTAGGAATCGTGACGAATGCCGGCGGACCGGGTGTACTCGCGACCGACGCGCTGATCACGAACGGCGGAGAGTTGGCGGAACTGTCCGAAAGAACCATCGGTGAACTCGACGCGATTCTGCCTCCTCACTGGAGCCACGGGAATCCGGTCGACATACTCGGTGACGCGGATCGCGAACGCTACTCGAAGTCGCTGGAGATCGTGATGAACGACGAGAGTTGCGATGGGACCCTTGTCATTCTTTCGCCCCAGGCCATGACCGACCCAACAACCATCGCGGACGAGCTCAAGCAATACTCGCGCGGTACCGGGAAGCCTGTCTTGAGCAGCTGGATGGGCGGAGTCGACGTAGCTGCCGGTGAGCGCATTCTAAATCAGTCTAACATCCCGACCTTCCGCTATCCCGACACCGCAGCTCGCATGTTCACGTACATGTGGAAGTACAGCAGTCACCTGAAGAGTCTTTACGAAACTCCTCAGCTTCCGACCGGTGATGATGAAGCCGATCGGGCACGCGCTGAGGCTACCGAGGTGATCAATGCGGTGCGGTCTTCCGGCCGCACGCTGCTGACCGAGTTTGAGTCCAAGCGCGTGATGGCCGCCTACGGCATACCGACGGTTGACACCCGCCTCGCACGGACTGCGGACGAGGCCGTCAGCATAGCTGCGAAGATAGGCTATCCGGCGGTACTGAAACTCAATTCGGAAACGATCACTCACAAGACGGACGTCGGCGGTGTCCGTCTTGATCTCGACGACGAGGATGCCGTACGCTCCGCTTTTGAAGCCATTCGAGAAGGCGTCCTGCGCCACATCGGGACGAACGGGAAGTCGGTTGACGATCACTTCCAGGGCGTAACGGTCCAACCAATGGAAAGGCTGGACGGCTATGAACTCATAATGGGCAGCAGCATTGATCCGCAGTTTGGACCGGTACTCTTGTTCGGGGCCGGTGGAACACTGGTCGAGGTGTTCCGCGATCGGGCGCTCGGACTGCCGCCACTCAATACAACGTTGGCCCGCAGAATGATGGAGGACACGAAGATCTATACCGCCCTCAAAGGTGTCCGCGGCAGAAAGTCGGTCAATCTGGAGGCCCTCGACAATTTCATGGTGCGGTTCAGCCATCTCGTAGTCGAGCAACCGTGGATCAAGGAAGTCGACATCAACCCGCTCCTGGCGTCAGAGGATCGGATCGTCGCACTCGACGCCCGCATCGTGCTACATGAGCCTGACACCGAGACGCTACCCAAGACAGCAATTCGACCCTATCCAAGCCGGTACGTGGGTGAGTGGACCACGGACAAAGGTACGAAGTTGACGATCCGCCCGATCCGACCGGAGGACGAACCGCACATGCACCAGTTTCACTCGAGGCTGTCGGAGCAAAGTGTGTACCAGCGGTACATGCAGTCCCTCAAGTTCAGCCAGCGTGTGGAGCACACTCGGCTCACGAGGATCTGCTTCATAGACTATGACCGCGAGATGGCGCTGGTGGCCGAGAAGGAGAACGGTACCGGTGAGCCGGAGATTCTGGCGGTGGGGCGTTTAAGCAAGGAGCCCGGAACGAATGAGGCCGAGTTCTCGGTCGTTATCATCGACGAGTACCAGAGGCACGGCATCGGGACAGAAATACTCAGCCGGCTGCTGGACGTAGCTCGCGACGAGATGGTTGAGCGTGTTTATGCATATATGCTTCCAGAAAATGCGGGCATGCGTTCGACGTGCGAAAAACTCGGTTTCGACGTGGTGGCGGAAGATGATTTGTACAAGGCCTCCATACTTCTTTGACCGGTGGTGTGGATGGGGATCCAGCATTCGAATCTGCAGGGACTGAACGATGACGGGCGGCAAAGCTCTCTCCTTTCTGTTGTGGCATTGGTATCTGGAAGGGGTCAGTGAGCATGAATACGATCGGGCTCTGTCTGCTTTCCACATCGCCCTAAAGGACAACCCTCCCGACGGATTTGTGGGTTCGAGCGTTGCCAGATTTGATGAGCTTCCGTGGATTGCCGCGCCCGGCCCGATCTATCAGGACTGGTACGAGATCACTGACTTCGCGGCGATGGGGGTCTTGAACGATGGGGCGGTGAACGGGCCGCGCAGAACTCCGCACGACGAGGTCGCGGCGATGGCTGCCGACGGAATAGGAGGTCTCTACATGCTCGAGGCTGGTAAACCAGTGGCTTCGCGAGCCGGTTTTTTTCATTGGCGTCGAAAGCCCGCGGGTCGAGCCACTCCGGAATATCTTGCTGAGTTAAGGAGGCTCGCCGACGGGTGGGGCGGATCTCTTTGGAGACGGCAGATGAATCTTGGCACCGCTCCGGAATATTGCCTCCTCGCGGACCGCCGTCTGGACTTTCCCGGAGAGGAACACGTCTTGCTCGGTGAATGCATATGGCCTGCGTGAGCGGGTTTTTCGGTCAGCCGCTTTGTCGCTTGCGGACTATCGGCAGAGACTGAGGACGCCCGGCAGAGATTAAAACGCCAGAACAGATGACCGCGCGGCAGGTTATTTGCAATGGG
>JBFIPX010000188.1:0-6560 GCA_041609895.1 Rhodothermales bacterium | reverse complement strand
TGACGAGACCCAGCGCAACGGATGCCACGATATCTATAGCAGGCCAGAACAGCGCGAAGTAAAAGATGGTTTTTATCTGGGCTGTTCGATGATCGGCATTGATCTTCCCGAACCGGCGCATCTCTTCCTGCTCCCGATTGAAGAGCTGAACGATACTCATACCCGTGATATGCTCCTGCATGAACGAGTTCAGGCGCGCCACCTGCTTGCGTGTCTCTCGATACTGATCACGAACAACACGCCGAAACCAGAAGGTCACACGAACCATCAGCGGCAGCACGGCCAGCGTCACAAGAGCAAGAACCCAGTTCAGGGAGAACATGAAATAGGCGATGAAGATCAGCCTGAACAGATCGCCCATAATTGTCACGATTCCGGCAGAAAGCACGTCGCTCAACGACTCGATGTCGCTCGTGACGCGCGTGATCAACCGGCCAACGGGGTTACGGTCGAAGAATGAGAGCGACTGGCGCTGTATGTGCCGGAACAACTTTGTTCGCATATCGAAGATGGCCTGCTGCCCGATCCACTGCGTCAGATATGCATTGACAAAGGAGAGAACGCCCTCGCCAAGAAGGGCCGCGATCAGGATGAGGATGATCGTGGTGAGGCCGTCAACATCTCCCGTCACAATGTGCTGGTCGATAGCCACCTGCACCAACTTCGGACGGAGCGGTCCCAGGAAGGCGGCGGTCATCACCGTTACGAAAGCAATCGCAACCCACCCCTTGTATGGCAGGAGATACTTGACGATGCGCCGGAGGAGCCTACCGTCCAGGCCTTTGACCTGATTATCGGTGGTATCGGTTTTCGTATCGCTCACTCGTGACCGCTCAGTTCGAGGGCGGGCTGCAGAACATACCGTGCCAGTTCCTCCGCCGCCGCTGACTCAGGAAAGATCGCCTGTGCTTCTTCGATGAGCTGATTGAAGCGCCGATATCGAGCGCTGAAATGCGACAATAGAAGTCGGCTTGCACGCGCATCGCGGGCGATTCGCGCGGCCTGCGCAGCGGTCGAATGCCCTGTGGCGTCTGCGCGATCGGCAAGGTTCTCGGCAAACGTTGCCTCATGGTACAGGATGTCGGCACCTGCAGCCAGATCGACTGCTGCGGCGCAGGGCTTCGTGTCGGTGATATATGTGAATACTCCGCCGGGCGTGCCCTCACCGAGGACCTCCACGGGTTCCACCATCGAGCCATCGCCGAGTCGTACGGTCTCGCCCGACTTGAGTCGCCCGAAATCCTGCGGTTTCGTCACGCCGAGTTCTCTCGCCCGCACCGCGTCGAGAGCTCCAGGACGGTCGCGCTCCTCGTACCGGTACCCGAAGGTCGGTACAGCGTGATCCAGGCGTCCCGCAACGATTTGATACTCGTCACACTTCACGACCGGTATTCGTCGGTCCTGACCTTTTAGCTCCGTAAAAGAGACCTCGTACGTCATCTCACCCTCGCCCAGGCCCGGCATGGACCGCACGAGTTCTCTGATGCCGGCCGGACCTACGACCTCCAATGTCGTTTGCCGGTGCAGCAGTGACATTGTGGCAAGCAGCCCCATCAACCCGAAGAAATGATCGCCGTGCAGGTGTGTGACAAGTATGAGCTGGATCCGCGAGAGCTTGATGTCTGTGTTCAGCAATCGAAGCTGGGTGCCTTCGCCGCAATCGAACAGGATCACGGATTCGGGGCGGCGCAAGGCGACGCATGAAAACCCTCGGCCCGCAACGGGGACGGCGGATCCTACTCCAAGTGGAATTATCTCGGTCACGGTCAACTGATTGATTCGATCTCTTCTTCCAGCAACTGCTTACGATAAAGGTTCGCATAGAGTCCGTCGTGGGCCAGTAGTTCGTCATGGCCACCCCGCTCGACTATTCGCCCTTCGTCCAGCACGATGATCAGGTCGGCGTCCTGTACAGCCGACACGCGATGGCTGACAAGCACGATGGTTCGTCGACCGTAATGCCTTCGAAGATGCTGAAGGATTCGCCTCTCGGTGTCCGTGTCGACCGCCGAGAGAGCATCATCAAGAATGAGGATTTTGGGTTGGCGGATCATGGCGCGCGCAATAGAAGTGCGCTGTTTCTGTCCGCCCGAGAGCGTGATTCCTCGTTCACCAACGAAAGTCTCAAAACCGGTTCTTAGTTCTTCAACATTATCGAGCAACTCGGACTGGGCTGCCGCCTCACGAATCGCGTCCTCGACCGCGTCCATGTTCCCGAACGCGATATTATTGGCGACGGTGTCGCTGAACAGAAATACGTCTTGCGGAACGTACCCGATCGCCGAACGAAGAACTCGCAGCGGTATTCGCTCGAGTGGTATGCCATCGATGCGAATCTCGCCGGCCACCGGCTCAAGCAGGCGTGGAACCAGCTCGACGATCGTACTCTTTCCAGAGCCCGTGCGTCCGACGATAGCGAGGGTTGATCCTGCGGGGACGTCAAATGAAATATCCTCCAGAACCATCGGTGCGTCATCTGTGTAGCGGAAGCCGACGTTGTCGAACGTAATGCGACCCGTCAGCTCGTCGATACTCGAATCTGTGCTGTCGGTGTCCGCGATGCTGGGCTCCGTGTCCAGGATCTCTCCCAGTCGAACGACGGATGCAGATGCTCGCTGCACCATCGTGATCACGAATCCCATCGAGGCAACCGGCCACGTCATCATCGCCACGTAGATGATATACTCCGCGATGTTGCCGATCGTGATCACGCCTTCAACTACGAGTCGCCCCCCAACCCAGACCACGATGATCGTTGACATTCCAACGAGTAGAAGAAAGACGGGCCTCCACGCCGCTTCGACCATCGCGAGATCCAGCATGCGAGTGCGATAGGTACGGCTCTCGTCGTCGAACGCTACGGCCTCCGCATCTTCCCTCGCGTAGGCCTTGATAACGCGCATCCCGGCCAGCGCTTCCTGCACGCGGCTGGTCAGGCTTGAGTATTGCTGCTGCAGTGCGTCGCTTCGGGAATGCACCATCTTTGCCACAAAAAAGACCGACAGCGCCAGAAACGGCATCGGGATGATGGCAAACAGGGTGAGGCGCGGCGAGATGATGAACATCACAACCATCGCCGTGACGACGATTACGAGCGCTCTCGTGAGGTACATGATCGCAGGACCGATGTAGCGCCGGACCTGTTCGATATCCGAGGTTGCCCTCGTAATGATGTCTCCTGTAGGCAGCCGGAGATAGAAGGCGCGCGACAACTTCTGAAGATGCTCGTACAGTTCGTTCCGCAGGTCGAACTCGATGTGACGCGATGCAACGACGACGGTTTGCCGCATGAGAAACGAAAACACACCACTCACTACGCTCAGGCCGAGGATCACGATGCCGAACAGACCCAGGGTAACGAAGAAGTTTGAATACAGGTAGCCGCTGGCAGGGGTACCCTCGAAGGACTGATAGGTAGCCACAAATCGCGGGATCCCGTCTACCGCGCGACGCACGACCATCGGAACCATGATCGAGAACCCTGCCGAAGCAACCGCACACAGCAAACCCGGGACGAAGAGGTGCTTGTACTTCCAGTAGAAGCGATTAAGTCGGGCGAGAGGTCGCATCCGTGAAAACTAGGTCGATTGCTTACAGATCGTAAAACACGTTACATCGAAAGCCTTCCAACTCACGGAAACGGAGAGCGCAAGTTCCGCGCTGGCCACACGTGAAAAGCGTCGGTGTTCCAGCCATCTTACGCGTCCCGCGGCCATCTTGGGAGCCAGGTGCGGGCGAACAAGGTTGGAAACTACTTGCGGCATGCTCGATTAGCTGGCAACAGACGCTGAATTGAAGAAAGTAACCAGCGAATTTACTACGTTTGCAGACTGCGAGCGCGTCTAAATCAGTCTATGGCCCCTGAACAAACAGACATATTGGACGGTCCGCATCTGGCCCAGCTCCAGATGGAGAACCAGCGGCTTCGTCGTGCCGTCGAGGAACTGTCGATCCTGAACGATCTCGCAACTGCCATTGGCGGCACGAACGATCCGACCGAGATCATGCAGATCATCGTGAAGCGATCACTGCGGACGGTCCACGCCGAACAGGGTGTGATCACGCTGATCGACCAGCATCGAAATCACGATCTGCTGAGTACGTTCGTACGATCTATGTCGAGCTCGAGCGAGCACCGCGCCATTCATCCGGACGAGAGCGTTCTCGGATGGATCATGACCTATCAGCGGCCGCTCGTCGTCAACGACCCTGCGAACGATCCGCGCTTCCAGGGTACGCGTTGGGACCACACCGTGCGGTCGATCATCTGTGTTCCAATGGTCGCCCGGTCGAAGCTCGTCGGGACGTTGACCATCTACAACAAGAAAGACGACAGCGGATTTACAGAGGCTGACCAGCGTCTCGTTTCAATTCTCGCGGCACAATCGGCGCAGGTGCTTGAAAACGCCCGGCTCCACGAGGAAGAGCGGGAGTTTCATCAGATTCAGGAGGAGCTGCGTCTGGCAAACCAGATTCAGTCGAAGCTGCTACCCGAGCAAATGCCACGGGTCGAAGGATACGACCTCGCGGGCATGAGCAAGCCGGCACACTCCGTTGGTGGAGATTTCTTCGATTTCGTTCCGATCGGCGAAAAGCAGCTTTGCTTCTGGGTCGGCGACGTCGCCGGAAAAGGTCTGCCTGCGGCGCTCACGATGGCGACCATACAGGCCACGCTCCGCGGAAATACGGCATCATCGCAGGACGTGAGTCGAGTTCTCGACCGTACAAATCGCTATCTGTGTGGCAACACGACCAGAAGTACGTTCGTCACGCTCTTCCTCGGAGTGCTGGATGCTGGGAAACACGTAGTACACTACGGCAATGCGGGGCACAATCGTCCACTTCTGCTCAAGAACGGTCAGGATCCTCAAACGCTGTCACACGGGGACCTGGTGCTGGGTTTCTCCGAAGAGATCGTGTTCGAGGAGATCAGCGTACAACTTGATCCCGGCGATGTGCTGGTGGTGTATTCGGACGGGATTAATGAATCAATGAGTTCCGAGAGGGTCCAGTATGGAGAAGAGCGGCTGGTAGAAACCATAAGTTCAAGACGCTCGGAATCGGCCAAAGTGATGATTCGGGCGGTCGTGGATAGCGTCCAGGAGCACGCCGGACGTGCTCCACAAGCCGACGACCTCACCATCGCTATCATAAAACGATTATGACGGAAACACAGATCACGGGTTGACCGAGTTGACTATATCAACGGTAGCTTGTACTGTCTTAACTGGAGCCGGAGTACATCGGCAAGGAGGAATCAGATAATGTTCATGCGCTTCGTAAGATTGTCGGTCAAACCCGACCTGATCGACGAGTTCGCGGATTTCTACGACGAGGTAGTGGCATCCACACTGCACTCCGTCGAAGGTTGCCTCTTCGCCACACTGATCAGAGATACGAGTTCGACCCGCGACTGCATCTCGCTCACATTGTGGTCCAGCGCCGAGTCCGCCAAGACATACGAACAAAGTGGTCAGTACGACCAACTCCTTGAGAAAAACCGGCCGTTTCTGATCGAGTCCTCCGAATGGCGCGTCCAGCTTACGGAGGACCTCACGCTGGAGTATGGCCCTGTTGAGGAGAAACCCGAGGTCGATACGTTCGAAGTCATCTCGTCGACAGCGCAAGGTGCACCCACAGAGGAGGAGCTCTCGCACATGTATTTGCGGATTACCAGTGCGAATGTCCAGCAGGGGAAGGTGGAGATGTTTGACAAGCTCTACAAGGAGTCGATAATCCCGGCCCTGAAATCGGTCGACGGCTTCAAGCACGCCTTTCTAGTCGGTAGTACCGAGAACTCCAATGAGCTGCTTTCCGTGACCGTATGGGAGAGCAAGGAAAAGGCGGATGCATATGAGCGGAACGGACAGTTTTCGTACCTCGTGGACAAGGTCAAACCGATGCTTTCCTCGCTGTTTCAATGGAAGGTCGCGCTTGATCCGAGCAAGAAGGACAACGTGGTTACCAGCGACGACCTGAAGGTCGAAGGGTTCACGGTGTTAACTGGCGATTGAAGCGCCAAAATTCGGCATTTCTGGGCCGAATTGAGCCCTCTGCAACTTCATCAATTTTCCTGCCTTTAGAACTCATCATTTTCTGGCAGGAACGGGTCAAATTTCCTATTTTTCGGGTGTTCGGATTCCACCATCCGCACCACTCCAAAACCCGCCCGCGAGGGTACTGTTTTGACCCCGGATTGGTGCTGTTCTGAACCATCCTTTCGTTCCCGCCTGGCCGAGGTCCTATAGCCGCTGATGGAACCCGAAGACATTCGGATTCTCCCGATCAACATCGAGGAGGAAATGAAGTCCTCCTACATCGACTACTCGATGTCGGTCATCGTTGGTCGTGCGCTCCCTGATGTTCGGGACGGACTCAAGCCCGTACACCGACGTGTCCTGTACGGGATGAGCGACCTGGGCCTCACTGCCGGCAGCGCCTACAAAAAAAGCGCGAGGATCGTAGGAGAGGTCCTCGGAAAGTATCACCCGCATGGGGACTCGGCCGTCTATGACACCATGGTCAGGATGGCGCAGGAGTTTTCGATGCGCTATCCGCTG
>JBFIPX010000187.1:0-6627 GCA_041609895.1 Rhodothermales bacterium | reverse complement strand
TCCAGCACTGCCTCTGCTCTCTTGACGTCCGTGACGTCCTGAACGGTGATGACGCCGCCGGCCACGCGGCCGTCCATGTTTCGGATGGAGGTACCCGACACGCGCATCCACATGTTGGGAGATGCCGGTCGGGGTGCGTAGCAAGACTCTCGGGCTTCAAAGGGCTGACCTTCCGCGAGCATGCGTTCTATCAACGGCTTCAGGTAGGGACCAACGGCTTCTATTGTAAATATCGATCGACCGATCCAGGACGAGTCGGCATCCTCACCGAAGATCATCCTAAGGGCGTGGTTCTCAAAGGTAACGCGACCCGAGGTGTCGAGATGTGCGATCCCGATTGGAGCCTGTTCGAAGAAAGCCCTGTACGCCAGTTCCGACTCTCCATAGACGTCGGCGAATTCCGAACCCTTGTCGAGATTCTTTTCGCCGCCCTCCACCAAAAGCCAACCAGAACCGTTGACTGCCGCATAAACCTCCAGCCCTACATTTCGTCCATCTGTGCCCTCGATAGCTACGACAGGACTGCCGGAGGACAGCTCATCCAATATCCGCTGAGACACGAGGTCGCCGATCCTCCATCCGGCGATCCGCATGGCATCGGGAGTCACTTGCGTAACCTCGCCATCACGATCGACACCGATCAGCGCACCCAGGGATTGTCTTCGCCGGGACGGAATCATTTTCCGCAGATCTGAAGGCCTTTCTGATTTCGGATAGGCGCGATGCCGGTACAGAAGCCGGGTAGCGTTCTGCGCACAGCTGCACGCTACCTCCATGTCCTATCAAAAACGGGACCGTTTCGAAAGGCCTGCGTTACCTGTCGGTGGCCGTCTCGGGGTCGTGCCGTTCAAGCGGAACCACAATCCTGAGCCAGACAAAGCCAAAGGCGATCATCGTACAACCGAAAACGCCGAACGCGGCGCGCAGCCCGATGGTGCCCGTCTCAAGGAGGAGGCTTGCTACCAGTATCGACACAGTATCGGCCAGCATTACAAGTAGCCACTCGGTCGCGAAAACGCGTCCACGGAAAATATCCTCGGTTCGCTCCTGCAGCATGACGGTCGCCAGAACCCAGTTCGCTCCACTTGCCGAATGCGCGAGGACGACGAGTAGGACAAGGGCATAGCTCCATGGCAGGAAGCTGAACACAGCGTAGACGGCACCGCTGAACGCAACGCAGCTTCCGAGCAGCGCCGGCCAGATGCGCCGATCTGAGAAGAATCGCCGCGCCAACACCGGCCCGATTCCCGTCCCTACTCCGCGTGCAGCGAAAAGTGCGCCGATGGCAATATCCTTGGAGTCGGGGTCGATCGCCTCGCCGGCAAGCGCAAGCATGTAGACCAGCGCTCCACCGGCAAGCGCCCACGTAGCCTTGGCCGTGGAGATTCGTGCGATCCGGCCGTGGGATCTCAGGAACCGCCAACCGCTGACGATCTCGGCCGCCGCAGTTCTAAAAAGACGACCACCGCGAAAGCCTTCGGCAGAAGTCTGCGGGATAACGGCGCGGAAGATGAACCATGCGGAAACGAGATAGGAAGCGCTATCAACAGCGAATACGACACGTGGTCCGAAAGCCGCCGTGGCAAACCCTCCAAGGGCAGCGCCCAGGGCAAGCATTACGGACCAGCTAGCAGCCATCAGGGTGTTGGCCGTCAGCAGTTCTTCTCGCGTGGTGACGTTCGGCAGAGCAGCCGATTGTGCGGGCTGAAAGACCGCGCTGACGACCACCTGGCAGACCGTCAACAGATAGACGAGGCCCACACTCGAGATCTGGTCGGCGTAGATGAGTCCCGCCACGATCATGGCGCGGACCACGTCCGAAATAATCATGAGCCGGCGACGGTCGAAGCGGTCAACGAGCAGCCCCGCAACGGGAGATGCTATCGCGGCCGGCAGCATCTTGGCAATGAAAACAACGCCGAGGGCGAACGGAGAGCCCGTCATCTCCCCGATGACGTTGATAAGGGCAATGAAATTGAACCAATCGCCGAGCAGCGAAATTATGTTGCCGAGCCACAGGCGACGAAAATCGGCGTTTCGCCGAACCAGACTGAGCATGGAGGGCTGCTCAGCGGCATGTCCGGGTTTCGCTATTCCTGGACCGCTTTCCAGAATGCCGCTCCCTCAGGCGTAAGAGCTATGATTCTGCAGAGGTGTCGTCCGGTTCTCCGTCGTCGGTCGTGTGACCCTCCTCTGGACGCAGCAGCGGAAAGAGAATCACGTCGCGGATGGAGTCTTGGCCGGTCATGATCATGGCAAGTCGGTCAATCCCGACACCAAGACCTGCTGCGGGCGGCATACCGTACTCCATCGCCCGGATATAGTCGTCATCGACCTGCATGGCTTCCTCATCGCCTGCATCGCGAAGCGAGACCTGTTCTTCGAAGCGACGCCGCTGGTCCACAGGGTCGTTGAGTTCGGAGAAGGCATTACAGATCTCCTTCCCGTTACAGATCGCTTCAAACCTCTCGACCAGACCCTCCTCGGAACGATGCCGTTTGGCTAGCGGGCTTAGTTCCACGGGATAGTCGGTGATAAAGGTCGGCTGAATGACGTCAGGCTCCACAAACTCACCGAACACTTCGTCGATGATCTTGCCGGCACCCATTTCGCTGACAACGTCGATACCAAGATCCGTCGCCTCCGCGGCCAGTTCAGAGCGCGACAGGCCGCGCAAATTCTTGCCGGTCTTTTCCTCGACGGCATCGAAGAGAGCAATCCGTTTCCATGGACGCGCAAAAGAGATCGTGTGGTCACCGACAACAACCTCCGGTGCACCATGAAGCTCAATGGCGATGTACTCAATCATCTCCTCTACGAGGTCCATCATCCAGTGATAATCACGGTAAGCCACGTAGAGCTCCATCATCGTGAACTCGGGGTTGTGGTATCGTGACAATCCCTCGTTTCGGAAGTCCTTGGAGATCTCGTAGACGCCGCTGAAGCCACCAACGAGCAGGCGCTTGAGATATAGCTCGTCTGCGATACGCAAGAAGAGCTTCATGTTCAAGGCGTTGTGATGCGTCGTGAACGGCCGGGCCGATGCGCCACCATAGATCGGTTGTAGAACGGGAGTCTCCACCTCGAGATATCCTCTCTCATCCAGAAACTTGCGCATCGTCGCGATCATGCGGGATCGCTTCACGAAGACGTCGCGCACTTCCGGATTCACGATAAGGTCGACGTACCGCTGGCGGTAGCGAAATTCCTTGTCGGTGACTTCGTTGTAGACTTTTCCTTCCTGCTCTTTCACGACCGGAAGCGGTCGCAGCGCCTTAGCCAGGACACCTAGTCGCTCTACGTGGATGCTTACCTCACCCATCCGCGTTCTGAAGAGAAAGCCTTCTACTCCGACAAGGTCCCCGATGTCGAGCAGCTTCTTGAAGACTGTGTTGTAGAATTCTTCCGGAAGGTCATCCCGTCGGATGTAAGCCTGAATGCGCCCGCTCTCATCCTGCAGGTGAAAGAACGCCGCCTTGCCCATCACGCGCTTGGACATAATGCGGCCAGCCAATGAGGCCTTGAGAGGTTCTTTCGCCGATCCGGATTCGTCCGGCTGGTTCAACTCGTCGTCGAAGTGATCGAGCAGATCAGCGGCTGACGCCGTTACATCCCACTTGTACGGGAAAGGGTTGATGCCCTCGGACTGAAGTTTCTCGAGCGCCTCGCGTCGTACGACTTCCTGTTCACTCAGCTCTCGATGCATCTGGACTTTCTATGGTAGATTCCGAACTGTGGCGCAGGCCGGCGAATCATGTGAACGCGCACGCTAAGTTACGTAGGTGCAAGGTAAACGCGCCTACCAATTGAGACTATTGGGCAGCGTATTCCGGAAGCGGCCGTATCGTCATCTTCACTTCTTCGGCCGGTCGGTCAACAAGCGCACCCCCTTGCTGTCCGAGCTTGCGTGGCGTTTCAGACGCGGCGATGGCATCGAGCACGTCAAACCCTTCCACGACCTCACCAAACACGGTGTACTGCCCATCGAGAAACGGCGTGCCCCCGCTTTCGGTATAGGCCTTCGCGGCTTCGGGAGAAACCGAGAAGGACGGGTCCCGCTGCTGAAGCTGCGTCACCATCTGTCCCAGCTCTTCGGTGCTCAGCTTGGTGCCATGGACGATGTAGAACTGGCTCCCGCTCGATCGGCGCTGCGGATTCACCTGGTCTGCCTGTCTCGCAGCAGCCAGAGCACCTTTCTTGTGAAAAAGAACTGGATTGAACTCAGCATCGACAGTGTAACCGGGTCCCCCTTGGCCGTCGTTGTACGGATCATCGTCTTTCGAATTACCGTCACCGCCCTGAATCATGAAACCTTCTATTACCCGATGAAAAGTGGTGCCGTCGTAATAACCCTCTTCCACGAGCTTGCGGAAGTTGTCGCGGTGAAGTGGCGTCTCGTCGTACAAACGAATGACCATATCACCATATCGGGTCGAGATCTCGTAGAAGTTCGCCGATTCGTTGGTCATTGTGCTGTCCATCATAATGTTGCTCGTATCGGTGAGTGCGGTGGCTGTGTCCGGCGTCATCGTGCCTACCATCTCCATAACGGAGTCCGTTTCGCTCGTCTGTGTATCCTGTGACCCGTCGCCGGACGTCGAATCAGATTTGGCGCATCCGACAAGAAGGGTCGTCAAGACGGCGACGGAAAGAGCGGCAGCACTGAAAGACCTGATTGCGCGGTACATCATAATCCTCTTCTCTGGTGGTGAATTCGGTGGAACGGCCGCGCTGCGGCCGAGGCGCATTCGGGACTCATCGACTGTCCGGCGCCAGCGCCAGTCCATGCCAGGCAGGTGAAGGCCTTTTCGCTAAAAGTCGGACGATACTAAAAATCGAACGAGACTGGCCTGCAAAGATAACGCGACAAGATCTGCGATCAGGGCTGAGACCCTGTTTCCACAAACTGTTCAAAGTACCTCGTGATGCCGATTCGAAGCAGTTTCTCCTGCTGTTCGACCGAAAGGTCAGGCAACTCGACGCGACGCTCCCAGATCCATGCCCCATCAGAATCCATTCCGACGCGCTCATAGTGTCCAAGAGTCTCGAAGGCCAAAAAACTGCCCTCCATGATCAGCTCCTGCTTCTGCTCCTTCTCCAGCTTCGGTGAAAAGCCAAGACCTCTCGAGTGAATGCCAATCAGGAATAGAACAGATTCGATCGAATTATCACGGCCGAATCGCTCCTGTAGCCAGCTGTCCACCCGGCTCCACCGAGAGGCCAACTTCTCTTCCGGGTATTCAAGAAGGTTCTCAAGTTCCGACATCCGACATGCTCATCCACTCCTCAGCTTCGAGTAGCATCAGGTGGTAGTGGCAGCGCAGCACGCGCACGACGATGTTGCACATCTGGCGCGCCGGAGAGTTTCGTGGCTGACCGTGCCCGATCGCCTTGAGCAGGCATATTTCTCGATCCGTAACCTGCAGCATCTCAGACAACGCGAACCACCACTGCGGCAGAGCACGTTGCTCGGACGCAGTACCTGCTGCGTGAGGCTTTTGAGACCCCGACTCGACCGAAGCACCCTCGCACTTCCGACAAGCCGCCAAAACACTATTCAACTCGGAGATCAAGTCTGCTAGAACCTCTTCCTGACCCAACGAAATGGCCGCGTCCCTGAGGTTCATCTCCGCCTCGATCACCTTGATGAGGCTCTCTACTGCCGTCCGAACGGCGATCTTGTAGGAAGTGGCGCTACGGGACGAATCTGTACACAGGTCAGATATGGCGTCCGCGACTGGCTGCTTGCCGGTCCCCGACTGCAGAGTCGCTATCGATGCAGGTGATTGAGTCGAACTCCAACTAACCTTACCGGTCGAACTCCTTCGTGATGTAGGTAGAAACTCGATCGTCTTCGAACGAGCCATAAAACGCGCACCGCGCTGTGTCACAACTGTGAACGGCCGCGCAAAACACACACACGGTGTGCATGTTCCGCAGCCGATCGGCTTGCGTGCGAAGAGAAGTTGAATCCTTTGCCCAAAACCTGCTCATAGAGCCTTTGGGGGCCGATTTCAGCGTCGCCTCATCGACTTGCGAAGCGTCAGTCAGGAGGGCGAAGATTCGATGATTTCATGTACGATGTCGAGTATCGACTCGCCCGCCTCCAGCGGAATCCTGCCTTCTTGAACGACGCGACGCGTCGTTTCGGCGACAAGGTTGGCGATCAACGGAAGAAATTCCCGGTGCCGGGCTACCAGGGATTCCAGATGATTACGTACCGTTACGAGGTCGCCACGACTCACTGGGCCCGTCAGGGCATCGATCGGGGCGTCGAAGGAGATATTATTTACGGTGGAGCGGACGAGCGGACCCAGCAGATTCTCGAAATCCGTCGCAGCGATTCCTTCGCGATCCAGCAGCTCCGTCGCAATTGATATGAGCGTCACGACGTAGTTGGATGCGATGGAGGCCGCGAGGTGAATGGCGAGTTTCGTATCGGCGTCCACTTCGGCCGGCTCGGATCCCATCAGGGTCGCCAAGCGCTTGCAAACGTCGATCGCCCGTGCATCTCCTTCAATGTTCACCCGCACGCCTCGAAACACGGCCGGCGGCGAGTCGGCATGTAGAGACACCATCGGGTGAAAACTGGCAGCATCAGCGCCCTTATCCTGTACAGCCACCAAC
>JBFIPX010000186.1:0-6631 GCA_041609895.1 Rhodothermales bacterium | reverse complement strand
GGTCCAGTTTAAACCAGGAGACTGGTTCAATCAGTCGTTGCTCGACGCGACAAAACGTCGACTCGAAAGCAGCGGCGTCTTTTCTTTCTCGGATGTCGAGCCGCTCATACCCACGACCGATGGCTCGGGACGACAGGTTCTTCCGCATCAGATCGAGCTACGCACAAGGCGCCGCCTTCAGATCAGACTGCAGACTTTCTTTCTGCAGAGAACCGGACTTCTTGGAGCGACAGATAGAGATTTCGGGGCCGGCATCGGAGTCACATACCGCAACAGCAACTTCCTCGGAGAGGGTGAGGCCTTCCAGTTGAGAGGCGCGACGTCTTTTGCTGCTGACCGGTTCCTGAAGCTATTTAACTTGCTGAAGCTGTTCAGCGCGTCCAGACAGAACGAGATGGAGGCGTCGCTCAATTTCCCGTACCTCATTCGCCCTTTCGGCGCGGTGGAACGCCTGGGGGATTTCTATGACGTACGTTCGAGGGTATCGTTGAGTTTGCTGGCAGCCCGTCGAGACGAACTCCGACTCATTATCCGGGGTCGCGGATCGGCACGGCTCCGTCTCGACCTCCAACATTCCCCCAACGTTACCAGCTCGTTCGATATTCTCGACGTTACGATCAGTAATCCGGATACCCTGGACGGTTTCAGAAGAGTCTTCCTCGACAGCGTCCTGGTCGCGGTCTCGGATCCTGTTCTCAGAGGTCAGATCGTGGAAGATTACACCAAACCGCAGATCAACAACTCGTTCCGTTACACCCTTTTGTCGTCGAATGTGAACCCCCTCAAGAGAGAGCGAGGTCACTCTTACGAGACGTCGGTGGAGGTCGGCGGCAACCTGCCGGCCTTTCTCGATCGACACCTCTTCACACCGGGTACGATCGAAGGGTCCATCCCGGGACTACCGTTCTTCGGCGGAAACCAGAATACAAGACTCATCTACCGCCCTTACGTACGGTTTGTCACGGACCTCAGGAACTATCGCCGCGTCAACCGCAATCTCGTCTTTGCCACCAAAGCGCTGATCGGTGTGTCTCACCCGACCGGAAGATCCGATGTCGTTCCTTTCGACAAAAGATTCTTCAGTGGAGGTTCGTTCAGCGTTCGCGGATGGGGTTTGGGCGAGCTGGGACCGGGCGGCGCAAGCATCGCATCCACCGGATCCAGCGCCGAGGCTAACATTTTGGGGGGCGACATCAAGTTCGAGTTCAGCCTTGAACTCCGACAGATAATGTTTCGCAATATCTTCGCGGCAGATTGGATCGTGACGCCCTTCATTGATGCTGGAAACGTCTGGTTTGGTCCACGAAACCCAGGCTTCGATAGCGACGGCGGCGTAATTAACGACGGGCGGTTTCGTGCCCGTGAGTTTATCGGCGAATTCGGAGTCGGAACAGGTGTCGGCCTCCGACTCGCGTGGGAGTACTTTATCGTTCGACTTGATTTTGCCTACAAGGTGCACGACCCTGCCACAGGCGACTTCCTTCCGGATCCGCTTCGGCGTCCCCGACTTCATTTTGGAATCGGCCATACGTTCTAAACGACGGTTTGCCCGCACACACGTAATCGAGTCATGAACATCGAGAGATTCCTGGCGGCGCTAGGCCGTCTACGCAGGCGCGTTTTCAAGAGGAAAGAGGACGAGCGTATTCGAATGAGAGTCGAAACGCTGCGCTCGGCTTCGGTTTTCTCGGACCTCAGAGGCAGTCACCTGAGCGCCATCGCAGAGGTCATGCACGAGCGCCGCTTCCGACGCGACGAGTTTGTCTACTATGAGGGCGATCCCGGACTGGGGCTGTATCTCATAAGCCAGGGTGGAGTGAAGCTGACGCGTCGGGATGAGCATGACGAAGATGTCGAGATTGTTGAGCTCGGCGAGACTGACGTCTTCGGTATACTGTCGGTCTTTGAGGACCTCCGTCGCGTGGAAACCGCACGGTCGACGGCGGATACAGTGGTGTTCGGTCTCTTTCGTCCCGATCTGACAGCGATGTCAAACCGAAATCCCGCTGCCGCAGCCAGCGTGTACCGCGTTCTCGGTAGACACGTCGGTCGTCTGTACTCGTCTATGTTGGCCGCGGTCGAAAACAACCAGGGAAGAACACCCACCCTGCATATGCTGGCAGAGGCTACGGATGCTGCCGTCGGTTAGTAAACGCTAGTAAACCGCCCGCCGTACGGGGCAAAACAATCGATTACATGACCGTCAGCAAAGGCTCACTACATCGCGTCTCCATTGAAAAGTTTGCCGACAAGGGCAAGTCGATCGCCCGACTCGACGGGTTCGTAGTTCTCGTTGCGGGAGGTGTTCCGGGCGACGAGGTGGACGTGCGAATTCGCCGAACAAAGAAGAAATTTGCTGAGGCGGATATCGAGTCTCTCATAACGGAAAGCGATCTCCGAACGACCCCGCGGTGTCGTTACTTCGGTTCCTGCGGTGGGTGTAAGTGGCAGCACGTGGACTACGAAGCGCAGCTGAATGCAAAACAGCAAAGCGTCCGTGAAGCATTCATTCACACTGGGGGATTTACAGATGTGAACGTAAACCCTGTCATCGGTGCCGAGAATATCTACTTCTATCGAAACAAGATGGAGTTTTCGTTCAGCGCCAATCGATGGCTTACCAAGAGTGAGATCTCTTCCGGCAAGCGATTTGACAAAGACTTCGGACTCGGTTTGCACGCGCCAGGCCAGTTCGCCAAAGTGATCGACATTGAGGAGTGTCACCTGCAGTCCGCTGAAAGCGTGCAGATCGTAAATGTCGTCCGCGAACTTGCGAAGTCTCGCGAATGGGCTCCGTGGGATACGAGACGCCAGACGGGACTTCTGCGCCACCTGGTGATCCGTGAAGGAAAGAGAACCGGCGAGCGCATGATAAACCTTGTGCTTTCTCGATATGATGAGAGCGTCGTATCTGAATTCAGTGCCGCTGTGGAGTCGTCCGGCGTGCCAATCACTACGCTGGTTGTAACGGTGAACGATACGCCTGCACAAACCGCTCTCGGAGATCGTATCGAAGTGGTCACTGGCTCGGGATATATCCGCGACCGTATTGGAGACTTTGAGTACCGAATCGGTCCGCAGACGTTCTTTCAAACCAATACCGTACAGGCAGAAGAGCTCTATAATGTTGTTCGCAAATTCGTCGGCCCGGAGCGTCCACAACTCCTGTATGATGTCTACTGTGGTGCCGGAAGCATCGGTATTTTTCTGTCGAACCTTGCCGATCGCGTCGTTGGCATCGAAGTGGTTCCGGCAGCCGTTGAGGACGCACTCGCGAATGCCGAAATCAATGGAGTGACGAATTGCACCTTCGAGTCGGGCGATGTGGTGAAGCGTCTGGACGGCGCCTTCGTCGAAAGACACGGAAAGCCGGACGTTGTTGTGGTTGACCCTCCGAGGGCCGGACTGCACCCTAAGGTGTTGCAGAGGGTCGCCGATCTAGGAGCGCATCGCCTCGTATATGTGAGTTGCAATCCGCAGACCCAGGCGCGAGATATCGCCGCCATAACCGATAAGTACGAGGTCGATGCGCTTCAGCCGGTAGACCTGTTTCCGCACACGGACCACGTCGAGAATGTCGCGCGGCTGACGCGCATAACCTGATCGGCACGTTTTCGGTTGGCCGAGCACGCATGAGCAAGATAGCTTTCGTTACAGGAGGCACAGGATTTGTTGGCAGTCATCTGGTTGATGAGCTGCTGCAAAGAGGCTACGCGGAAGTCAGATGCCTGGTGCGAAATGATCCGAAGTGGCTTGCAGGCAAGGAGATTGTCACCGTGTCTGGCGACCTCGGGCATGAAAACATCCTGAGAAAAGCACTCAAGGATGTAACTCATGTGTACCACGTCGCTGCAGTAACGAGGGCGCGTGATGAGGAGGAGTTCATTCGCTCAAACGTCGAGGCAACGGTCCGATTACTCCGGGCGGCACGGGCCGAAAGTGCACGCATCGAGCGTGTGCTCGTTACAAGTTCGCTGGCGGTCGTCGGAGACTCGGGCGTCGCCGTGGCCGACGAGCAGACAGCTTTGAATCCCGTGAGTATGTACGGCAGGAGCAAAGTTCTAATGGAATCTCGCACGTGGGATACGGACGCCGACGGACGATCTTTCAAAGACGTTCTTCCGATTACGGTTGTTCGGCCGCCATCTGTTTACGGTCCCCGTGAAAGGGATATCTTTACCTTCTTCAAAGCGCTGAACCTTGGCGTCTGTCCCATCGTCGGCGGCGAAGGTTCGGGCCCGATCAGTCTGGTTCATGTGCAAGACCTCGTTCGCGGGATGGCAGATGCTGCCGAGTCGGAAGCGGCGGTGGGTGAAACGTATTTCCTGGGATCCGAAGATTCGTACTCGTGGGAGCAGATCCGCGACGCTTCCACGCTAGGACTTGGGCGGAAGGTGATTACGCTTCCCGTTCCCGCCGGACTAGTCGAGATTGTGGGCGCGTCGCTGGAGGCCGTTTCCGGTTTATTCAACGTGTATCCACCACTCAATCGGGAGAAGGCTCGTGAAATAACGAAGGCCTGCAAGGCGTGCTCGAGTGACAAAGCGGCCGGAGCATTCGGGTATCGCGCCAACCTTTCACTTGAAGAAGGGATCAGTACTACCATTGAATGGTACCGTCAGGAAGGGTGGCTCTCGTGAGCGCTTCTATCACAATCATTTAACTTTGAGGCATCGCAAGCCTTTTTGCGCAGTGCCCTGCAACTATGGCAAGAGACGAAAGCACGCTGGGTTTTAATACGGGATATGTAGATGAGCTGTATCGCCAGTATCTGGACAATCCCGACAGTGTCAGCGAAAGCTGGAGGGAGTTTTTCGAGGACTTCAGCCCCAGCGATTCTTTCGCAGCGGCTACCGAGGCTCGAAAGACGCGCGAGGCCAGCCCGGAGCCGGCCGTAGCCGCACCTGCCGGTCGCAGTGGTGACGGGGCAGTAGCAGAAGCGGAAAAGCCCGAAGTCCCGGTCGACGGTGAGGTCAAACCACTCCGCGGTCCGGCAGCCATCATCGCCGAGAACATGGAGACCAGCCTCCACGTCCCCACGGCTACGTCTGTTCGCTCGTTCCCTGTGAAGATGATGGCGGAGAATCGCCGTCTGATCAACGACTACCAACGCAGCGTTGGCGGCGAGAAGATTTCGTACACGCACATCATTGCATGGGCCGTCGTACAGGGTATCATCAAGCATCCGAATATGAATACGACGTTCCGCCAGACCGACGGTCAGGCGGAACACGTCATCCCGAGTGCGATCAACCTCGGCCTGGCAATTGACATCGAACGTCGAGGTCGCCGGACGCTACTCGTACCGAACATCAAGAATGCGGGACCGATGACTTTTCCGCAGTTCTTTGGGATCTACAACGACCTCGTTCGTCGGGCGCGCGACAACGCGCTCGAGCTCAGCGACTTCGCTGGCACCACCGCCACGTTGACAAACCCGGGAATGATTGGCACGTCGCTCAGCGTGCCGCGACTCATGCAGGGGCAAGGCGTCATCGTCGGCGTCGGCTCGATCGGCTATCCTCCCGAGTATTACGCGTTCTCTCCGGAAATCGTGAGCAAGTCCGGCATCTCTGAGGTGATGTCGATCACTTCAACCTACGATCACAGGGTGATTCAGGGTGCCGAAAGCGGAGCCTTCCTGGCACACGTGTCAGAGTTGCTGCTCGGACACCATGACTTCTACAAACGGTTGTTCCAGGAACTAGGTATTCCGTATCAGCCGTTCTCGTTCAAGAAGGACAACACCCCGCAGTTGGGAGCCGGCGCTGATGAGTCCGAACTGGACATGATCAGGAAGCAGGCACGGGTACTGCAACTCATCCGCGCGCACCGCGTGCGGGGCCATCTACAGGCCGACATCAATCCGCTCGGCTATGAGTTCGTGGACCATGCTGAACTCGACCCCGCCACATACGGCCTCACGGTCTGGGACCTCGATCGATCGTTTGTTACCGGCGGGTTGGGCGGCAAGGAGATCTTACCGCTACGCGAGATACTGTCGATAGTCCGGGACACGTACACGCGAAAGATCGGCGTTGAGTACATGCACATCTCCGATCCAGGTGAGAAAAGATGGCTCGAGGAGAGGATCGAACCCGTCCGCGGCCAGGAAACACTAACTCCTGAAAACAAGCGCCGGATACTTTCAAAGCTCAACTCCGCGGAGTCGTTCGAGCAGTTTCTGCATACGAAGTACATCGGTCACAAGCGGTTTTCGCTTGAAGGTGCCGAGACGGTGATCCCAATGCTCGACACCATTCTCTCCGATGCAGCCGATCAGGAGGTGCACGAGGTCGTGATCGGAATGGCACACAGAGGGCGCCTGAACGTTCTTGCAAACGTATTGCACAAGCCGTACGAGGCTATTTTTTCCGAGTTTGAGGGCAGTATAGACCCGAATACGATTCAGGGTTCAGGTGACGTTAAGTATCACCTCGGCGCACGCGGCGAACACGTATCCGAGAACGGAGGTCGGGTTGAACTAACACTCGCCAGTAACCCCAGCCATCTCGAAGCGGTCAACCCTGTCGTCGAGGGTATGGTTCGCGCTCGACAGTACCGGCTGCGTCATGCTTCCAAGGTTCCGGGAGGCGACTACAAGGACGCAGTGATTCCGCTCCTGATTCAT
>JBFIPX010000185.1:0-6636 GCA_041609895.1 Rhodothermales bacterium | reverse complement strand
CTACCGCTTGAATCCGCTGCTGATTCATCCGGTCACGGTGTTCCTGCAGAGCAAGAACATCGTGTACTAGCATTCGGCGCGGTTAAACAAAAAGGGGCGAGAGCGCTGCCGCTCCCGCCCCTTACAAGGTCGCTGCCCATTCAGCTAACCGATATGCATCTGCAATTCTTCGCGCCGGTGTTTCTGTCGGAGTTTGCGTAGGGCCTTCTCCTTTATCTGGCGCACTCTCTCGCGCGTTAGCCCAAATCGCTGACCGATTTCCTCCAGCGTCAACGGATGCTCCCTGCCAATGCCGAAGTAGAGCCGCGTGATCTCAGCCTCCCGAGGGTGCAGCAGGCTGAGGGCGCGCTCGATGTCGATCTTCAGAGACTCATCCATGAGGATCTCGTCCGGCGACTCATCGTCGTCGTTTGGCAGCACGTCGAGGAGGCTGTTGTCGTCGTCCTCGTTGAAAGGCGCGTCCATCGAGAGATGGCGACCCGTGTGCTGCATCGCCTCACGAACCTTCTCGACGTCGACCTCGAGCTCGTCTGCAAGCTCTTCAATATTGGGCTGGCGCTCGTGCACCTGTGCGAGTCTCGCGCTCGTCTTCCGAATCTTCGAAATCGTGCCAATTCGATTGAGCGGCAGACGCACGACCCGGCTCTGCTCGGCGAGCGCCTGAAGAATCGCCTGGCGAATCCACCAGACGGCGTACGAGATGAACTTGAAGCCGCGCGTCTCGTCGAAGCGCTGCGCCGCCTTGATCAAACCGTAGTTGCCTTCATTGATCAGGTCGGCAAGCGTCAGGCCTTGTCCCTGATACTTCTTCGCCACAGAAACGACGAACCTCAGGTTTGCACGCGTGAGCTTGTGCAGTGCATCCTGATCGTTCTGCTTGATTCTGCGGGCCAGGTCTACTTCTTCTTCAGGCTTGAGCAACGGAATCTGCCCGATCTCCTGAAGATACTGGTCCAGCATGCGCTGCTGGCGGGGGACGTACATATGGCTCGTGTCGTTAGGTTTGTAACTGTATGTCGATAACCGCTAACGCTTTGGTTGACAGCGCGATTCGCCACGCGCGTTGAATTGTGCTGAGAGCGTACAGGCGACTATCCCTCACGCTCTCGGAAACATTCTTGTTCCCGGGAATCAATCACGTTATAACGACGATTATTCCCGTTTTTCGGCGGCGAACCGTAGAACGCGGTCGGCAATCTCCCGTTCCTCACTCATTCTTGGAACTTTTGACTGAGCGCTGACTCTTTTGCGCGATTGCTCCAGCCATCGGACAAACGTACCACGAGGCACTGGAGTGATCGTTGGGCCCGCAAATGCTTTGGCTTCGCGGCGAATCTGATAGTGTCTATTGACGCTCTGGAGGTATTCGTCAATATGGCGCGCGAAGTCCTCGATGTCCGTCGGCGCCTCTTCGAACTCGATGAGCCACTGATGGCCCGGGAGTTGACCACGATCGGCTTCCAACGGAGCGATGTGATAATCCGTGAACGGCACACCGAAGACTTCACAGGCTTTCTCCAGTGCCGTACGTGCCTCCTCACCAAATACGGCCTCACCGTAGCGATCGATCATCTCGCTGGTCCTGCCCGCTACCACAATCCTATGCGGATTCAGGTCTGTGAACCGTATCACATCTCCCACAGCGTATGACCAGAGCCCACTGCAAGTCGTCGCGTAAAGAGCATACCGAACATCGGCTTCCACATTGGCTATTGTTAGGCGCTCAGGATCGTCTGTACCTACCTGGTCGAGAGGCACGAACTCGTAGAAAACATTGTTGTCAAGGTGGAGAAGCATGTCCCGGCGGGCAGGATCGTCCTGGAACGCAAAGAAACCCTCCGAGGCACCGTAACTCTCAATGAAGTCTATCGCGCCACCAATCATCTGCTCCAGAATCTCCCGATAGGAACTCAACGCCACTCCCCCCGAGAAGAACACCGAAAGGTTGGGCCACACATCTTGCACGGTTGACGCGTCGCTTCCATAGGCCGACCGATGTCCGTCAATCAGCTTCTCGAAAAGGACGAGGGCCCAAGACGGCACCATCACCAGTACGCGAACGTCCTCATCCAGCGTTCGTTCGACAACGGCATCCAGCTTCCGGTCCCAGTTGTCCATGAAAAGGACGTCGTTGGGGACTACCTGGTAGATGCGCGAAATGAATGAGGGAGAATACTTGGACTGCAATCCGGAAACCTCGCCGATGAATCTCCCACTGCCTTCGCCATCCTCCTCGATACGTCCGGGCAAGCTCAGCATCTTACCAAACCACATCGATACGTTGCCGGAACGCGCCGAGTAGTTTACCGCGGTGCCAACCCCAAACCGGTTATTGCCCTCCAGAGTCTCGCGACTGACAGGCAGAATTTTTCCCGAAGAGGCTGTTCCGCTGGAGACGGCGAAGTCGGTGAACGTCCCTGGCCACGTCACGTCCGCCTCGCCGTTGCGGACGCGATCGAGATATGGTTTGAGATCTTCATAGTCATGGAGCCGAACGCGGCGCTGGTATGCACGGACCACGTCGTCCTCTCTACGCAACTCATGAAAACCGAGCTCGCGGCCTAGCTGCGTGTCGGAGGCCCGAGACAGCAGTTGACGAAGCAACCTCTCCTGAACGCCGATAGCGTCAGCTTTCGAATTGCGAACGCCGGCGAGAGGGCCTACCGGCAGCGAATCGACGATCTTGTTTACCACACCAGCCATTCGAAGCAACACATGCCAGAGAGAGTGTCGTGCGCTGTCACAGCCTGTTAGTGGCGCACGACCGCCACGCCATGTGTTGTAACGACGGAGATTTCGCCCCGACTCGCCCCAACGGTCCTTCCGACCAATCTGAACACGGAATTCAAAGATCAGGCTCGTAACTTCAAGCCTTCCCAATCGAAGCGCGTGCCCGTGCTCCTACGACGATCAGAATCCCATGACCAAGATGTCATCCTCCTCAACAGCCCCCTCCGACGAAGCCACTGTTCGCAGTATCAATTGCCGGGGACGGCAGCTCAATTGCTCGGACGAGTCGACGATCGCGGTCATCATGGGCATACTCAACGTGACACCGGACTCCTTCTCGGACGGGGGTCGATTCATGAGGATGGACGAAGCGCTGCAGCGCGTCGAAGACATGCTGCATGAAGGCGCTGCAATTATCGACGTCGGCGGTGAGTCGTCGAGACCTACAGGGAAAACGTATGGAGAGGGAGCGCGGCCCATCACCAACGATGAGGAGATCAGACGCGTTGTACCCGTAATCGAGGCGATTATCTCGAGGTTTCCGAACACATTCGTTTCGGTGGACAGCTACAAGCCCGCGGTGATTTCGGCAGCCCTCGACGCCGGCGCACACATCATCAACGATATTACCGGTCTTCGCTATAACGTAGAGACGGCCGAGATCGCCGCGGCTTCCAGCGCACCGCTCGTCGTCATGCACTCGGTCGGCACACCCGGCGCCCTCCCGCAGGAAGTCGAGCACGAGAATGTCGTGGAGACCGTCTCAACCTCCCTGACTCGCTCCGCCGACCTCGCCCGGAAAGCCGGTGTCAAGGACGTCATCGTGGACCCGGGATTCGGCTTCGGGAAATCGGTAGCAGACAATCTGAGACTCCTCAAACATATCGATCAATTCTCCGAGATTGGCGGTCCGGTCATGGTTGGCATATCGCGCAAGTCGACGATCGGACAGGTGCTCGAACACGGCGGGATTATCGCAGACGTGCCCGACCGCCTGTTCGGAACCCTGGGAGCCACCGCGGTGGCCGTGCTCAACGGAGCGTCTATCGTTCGGACTCACGATATCCAGCCGACTGCCGACCTCTTGCGCGTCATCGCCGCTATCGCAAACTCCTGAATCGCGATGACGGTAGCGGTTATATTCCGTGTGGACCTGCCGATCGACACGATGACCGTGTCGGTCTCTTTTCGACCTGAGTACGAAAGGCGCTGATGTCTCTCGCCGTAACCGTCTTCCAGTGGATCATTCCGATCCGATTGATCGACATCGTAGAGATCGGGATCTTTTCCTATGTTCTCTACAAGTTGTACCTGCTGATGCGCGGTACAATTGCTGTTCAGATCTTCTTCGGCATCGTCGCGCTCTACCTGATTCAGATAATTGTCAGCGTCGCTGACATGACGATCCTCAAGTCGCTATTCAGCTTGCTGAATGAGGTCATTGTTCTCGCCGTAATCATTCTCTTTCAGCCGGAAATACGCAGGCTTCTTCTACTGTTAGGTCAGAACCCGCTTATCCGACGCTTTGTCAACTCGCCGGCTCAGAATCAGATGGTGAATGAGGTCGTCGATGCGGTGCTGGAGATGAGCCGGGCCCGCATCGGTGCACTCATTGTCTTGGAACGGTCGACGGGGCTGCGATCGTATGTGGAGACGGGGACGATGATTCGTGGCCGCGTTTCCAAAGACCTGTTGGTAACCATCTTCTACTCTCAGAATCCGCTGCACGACGGAGCGGTCATCATCCGCAACAAGAACATCGAAGCGGCCCGCTGCATCCTCCCCATCTCAACGAGCATGCGGCTGAGCCCACATCTAGGACTTCGACACCGCAGCGCTGTCGGCCTGACTGAGCAAACTGATGCGTTCGTAGTCGTCGTATCAGAAGAGACCGGACGCGTTTCTGTTGCCACGCTTGGGAATCTGATTATGGATGTCGATGAAGCGCAGCTTCGCGACTACCTCAACGACGCACTGTTGCCCCAAACAGGTTCCGCCGCAGAGCTCTCAGTAACGGAGCTTGAGACCGCCACTTTCCAGACGTAAGGAATCAACCGACGTAAAGTTGACGCCATCGGACGAAAGAAAGTACCGTCGTCGACGGGAACAGCTGGCAGACTCGCTGCGCGAAAAAGGAATCTCTGAGGACAAGGTCGTTCGTGCGATATCAAGGGTTCCCCGGCACCGTTTTGTTGATCCTGCACTCAGGTCTAGAGCGTATTGGGATGAAGCGCTGCCCATCGGACACGGCCAAACGATTTCCCAGCCGTTTACGGTCGCGTACCAGACTATGATGCTCGATGTGCAGCCGGGCGACAAAATCCTGGAGATCGGAACCGGGTCCGGATACCAGAGCGCGGTACTGCTTGAACTCGGGGCCGAGGTCTTTTCCATCGAGCGCATTCAGCCGCTTTACGAACGCGCCCGCCAAATTCTGGGTTCACTCGGCTACCGCATCACCGCGAAATGTGGTGACGGTACGCATGGCTGGCCCGCGTTCGGCCCATACGACGGCATCATTGTTACAGCGGGCGCGACCGAGGTGCCCGAGCCATTAGTAGAACAGTTGCGTATCCCCGAGGGGGGCAAGTCAGGGGGGCGCCTCGTGATTCCCGTGGGTACCTCTGAAGGGCAAACCATGAGGAGGATCACCAGGACCGGCGCGTCTCAGTTCGGCGACGAACGTTTCCACGACTTCCGGTTCGTGCCTCTCATCGGGGACGCGCAGGCTGTTGCGCGAAAAGAACGAGATTCCTAGCCCGGCTCATTTCGCCAGAGACCCGTGACCGGTCGGGCGAAGCCGGATGCATCGTCGGATCTCACGATACCGGATGCCTATTCCGACCTCCCGGCGACGTACTGCCACTGACTGTGATCTACGGAATCGACCACTCCAACGATCGTTGCGTCTGTCGGAGTAAGGCCGGGCTGGAACGGTATCGCGGCTTCACTTGCCGTTGCGAATATCACTACATCCCCGACTCCCGCATCGGCCGTGTCCAGCGCAACAATCGCTCCGCCGCGATCTGCACCCGCGAAATTCATCGGCTGGACAAGCAACATTCGCCGGCTTTCCAGCCGGTTATCCTTCCGGGTCGCCCAGATGCTTCCAATAACCCGGGCTAGCTTCACGTCGTTGCACCCGCTTCGACCATGCGGTCAATTGCCACATCCAGTTTGTCGACGATGGCCGTGATGACGGCGTCTACTGGGCGGTTGTTAGTCAGCTTCGTCTGGCGTGCGCTCGACCCCTGAGCAACCAGCACAACTTCACCGACGCCAGCGCCGACGCTGTCGACCGCGACGACAAACTTGTCCTTCATCTTCATGTCAAGGTCGACCTCGCGGACGATCTGCAACTTCATGCCCGTGAGTTGATCGTCCTTTCGGGTGGCCCAGACCGTACCGACTACTTTTCCGAGGATCATTTCTGAGTATGCGGGATGGACGAAGGTTGCATAAGTCAAAGTACCATACCTCCCGGTTGAGAACAAACCGTACCCCGTCATGCAGATGGGCGGTGGCGGGCTCGAGTTGCTACGCCAGGCGGCCGTTGAAGGAAGCCGGCATCGTCGAATTGTAAGGGTCCCGGATCGCCCCGCACCTCACGGGTTTCGATCGTTCCTACTGGCGCCAATCTCCGGTAAACTCGTTCGCTTTTTCTGTCGAAATCTGGGCCATTTCGCACATTTCAGTCGCGGCAATAATCGTGCAAATCGATCGTTTTGGCAGCGCGAGCCTGAGACATCCGGGCCTACCCGAGTGACCCACGGACGGGTTTAAAAAAAAATCGCAATTGCCGATTTAAGGCTTAGGTAGTTTTCCGGATCTCGCGTGCATCCACCCATGCAGTACGAGTGAGCCCGCCCCAGGTCTGGACCGCTACCCGCCAAACGCCAGACATCG
>JBFIPX010000184.1:0-6706 GCA_041609895.1 Rhodothermales bacterium | reverse complement strand
GGGCTCGGGAAGCCCGACGGCGACACCCTTACCCAAAGTTCGGACAGACCTAAGGAAGGACCGTATCGACATTTGTCGCGGTGGTTTGTTGCGAGTTGCGGCACTTCGTTTAGACAAGATGTTACGCAAACAACGTTAAGCAACCCAACGCGTGGTCGGTAACGAATAGCAACGTCAACCCCGATTGCCGTCGTCACGTATCTTCGGACCAGGAGATGTCAATTCTCCCCTAGAGATATGACCGGAGTTCCGAAAAACACGTTTGGTCAGACCGACCTCTCGGTAAGTCGCGTCGGGTTTGGCACATGGGCAATCGGTGGCGCCGCCACGGCCGGTGGCGTAGCCATTGGCTGGGGTGAATCGGATGACACCGTGTCCCATCGTGCCATCTCAACGGCACTTGATCGCGGAGTTACGTTTTTCGACACAGCTGACTTCTACGGCCTGGGGCACTCGGAGACGCTGCTCGGAGAAACGCTCGGAAACAACTCCGACGTGACTATTGCGACCAAGGTCGGGCATCGTCTCGGCAGTGATGGATCGATTCGTTTGGATTATTCGCGCGATCACATCATGTCGGCTTGCGATGCAAGTCTGAAGCGACTCAAGCGAGATTGCATTGACTTCTATCAACTCCACTCAGCACGTCTAAGCCACCTGAAGAATGGCGAATGCATCGACGCGATGGAACGACTCGTCGCGATGGGCAAAGTTCGTTACTGGGGCCTGTCACTGAACACGTACAGTCCGCAGCCGGAGGCTGACTACCTGATCGATCGAATGCTTGCGGACGGATTTCAACTAGTGCTGAGCGTGATCAACCAACGTGCTCTTTCGGTTGTCAAGAGGGCTGCGGAACACGGTTACGGTGTCATCGCCAGAATGCCTCTTCACTTCGGGCTGCTGACAGGCAAGCTTGACACGTCCTCGACGTTCGAGCCGACCGACCACCGAAGTTTCAGACTGACGAAACCGATTATCAGTCAGTCAATGGCGGATCTGAGGCCCTTCTTTCAGATTGCCGAGTCGCTTCGAATAACCCCAACAGCGCTTGCGATCGCCTTCGTGCTTGGCCACGATGGGGTCTCCACCGTTATTCCCGGAATGCGCACGCCCGAGCAGGCCATCGAGAACACGGACGGACCATTTGGCTTGGCCGATTCAGAGATGGCGGCTCTCAGCCAGCTCTATGTGGATGTTTTGGAAGACCTGTTGAAGCAGATGCAGGAATCAGAGTCACGTTCGTGATACGTAGATGAGGCAACCGATGTCGCAGGCTGGACCAATACTCCTTGCTTCATTCCTGACTGTGGGCGGGTGCAGCAATGGTCCATCACCAAACGCTGCGTCGGTGGACTGTCCGCCGGACATGACGCTCATCGACCACTACTGCATCGACCTATGGGAGGCGCATCTCGTCGGGCAGTCACCTTATGACGTACCCGACAGCGGCACGGCCGCATCGACTAGGGGAGTCATCCCGCAGGGATACATCAGCGGAGACGTGGCTGACTCCGCATGCCGAGCCGCGGGCAAGAGACTGTGCACCAGCAACGAATGGGTCCGAGCATGCCGGGGACCGGACGGACGAGCGTTCCCATACGGTAATACCTATGATCCGGCTGCCTGCAATGAAGGTCGCACTACCCACCCCGTCATCGAGTTGTTCGGCGACAACACGAATTGGCTGCCATACCAAATGAACGATCCACGCCTCAACCAGCTCGACAACTCGCTCGACTCGACGGGTACGAATCCGCTCTGCATATCTGCCGAAGGCGTATTCGACATGCATGGCAACCTGCACGAATGGGTGGCCGACGCAGAGGGTACGTTTCGTGGCGGCTTCTACGTTGACGCGAAAATCAACGGTGAGGGCTGCTCGTACCGCACCACGGCACACGGTCGTAGCTATCACGACTACTCGACGGGATTTCGGTGCTGCGCTGATCCGTGACCATTTGCACGCACGACGTCGCTGACATTGGCGGAGGCGTCGCGATCCAGACGTGATTAAGACAACGCTACCCGCTCGTCCGGCGCAAACTGAAGATCCGAATCGGATGCTACGTCCTAAACAGGAGCGGCGTGATCACAACAACAAACAGCCCCCACGAAATGTAGGCGTATGCCGCAAGGCTAAATGCGTCGTGAATGGCGCTGGTCCAGTTTTCACGCTCGGCTCTTGTTTGCTTGACAGCAAGTACAGTGAGTGTAACGATGTTAATGATGTTCCAGCCGATCACTGTCAAGCGATTCGGTGTTATGCCGCCCTCAATCGTTCGGTAGATCACCGCCGACAGCGCATAAATCCCGATCAACGCCGCGAGGGCCGTCACGACGACGACTCCGCGCCGCACGAGCGTGCTGACCCGCTCCGACTGTAACGCCGGCTTGACCGGAACGGCCCCAACGAGCAGCGCCATGATTGCAAACAGCATAACGTTGTAGACGATCAGGACCTGGCGGTTCTCGAAGGGTCCCCAGAATGTGAAAGGGATGAAAAGGACGTAGATGAGCATGATGCCGCACACGACCGGCAGCACGACATGCATGATGGTGGCGATCAGGCGGCTTATCCCCTTGCTGAAGTCCTGCTGGGATGGCTCGAGCGCCGGATCGTAGCTCGTCACTATTGCGAGGAGCGGCAGCACGCCGGCAGCCATGGACACGATGAGGCGAAGCGCCCATTCCGGAATCACCAGGCCTTGCGTGTCGAACATCCCGTACGAAATCTGCAACGCAATGACCCCTGTGATACCGAACAGACCGGCAGTGATAAACACCTCGAGCGATTTGCTCAAGTACGCAAAGCGGTTGCGAGGATCGTCCTTCAGGCCGACGAGGGTCACACCGACGGCAGCGTACGAAAGCAACGGGAGATGAAATGCCGTAATGATCAGGTACGTCTGTCCTGCGACCTCAGCCTCTATGGGAGCAACGAGGAAGACATACAGTGTTGCGATGGCCACGGCCAGGCTGCCGATTACCGCTCGTCTGAAGCGTCGCGTGTCGGACAAAACCAGAAAACCCATTGCGAACACAGCAGCGATGGGTGCCCAGAGAAGGATGAAATACGGAAAGTCATCAATCAGGGTCAGAGCAGGATCAGAAACCGCCCACAGTACCAGGCCTGTCGCGAGGCCGCTCGCGATGGCCGCTGCCCATGGGCGACTAGCTTCCGAATCAGATAGGCCTTTTGGCTCTGGCGATTTGAGCCGGTGGTACCATGCTGACAATAGTATGTCGTCTGGGCGGTCTTGGTAGGCGGCGAAGATCTCCTCCTGAAACGATTCTGCGTTGCCCGCTTGCCGGGCGTTTTGATAGAGCCTTTCCAGCTGCCCCGGATTATCGAGTACGTTCTTGATCTGATCCGAGTATGTCAAGCCTCGCGTCCCGCGTTGTGGCATCTGGTTTGGCAAGTCGATGGACGTGGGCGCGCCGATCTCGTCACCATCAAACGACCTGTACTTTAATTTACAAAGTACTTTTGCATGCCGCAAACTTGGGGCACCTTTGCCGAGTATTCCTCGCGTGCAGAGGAATACCGGTTCGCTGGTCAGTCGTCACTTACGCGACGGGCTCTGCTTGTGATTGAGTTCGGACACCCGGTTTCGAAACATTTGAGAGACAGCGTCACAACCTGATGAGCAATCCGACCAACAGGGCAGCGGCGGTACAAGATAGCAGTGTCCGTATCCGGTTCCACCGGTTCCAGCGCGGTTCGAAGCCGAGACGAACCTTGCTTGCCTCCCCTTCATCAAGCCCGTTCACCTCGACAGCCTGAAGCTGGTTGTTAAGCGGGATGTTGATAGTCACGGTCGGTAGTTGCACGCCGAAGATGTAGGTAGCTGCGGCGGCAACGAGCAAGAACAAGTCCACGCCCCCCAGTCTTCCGAATCCCATGACGATCGCGACGATCAGCACAACTACCGATCCCAGCCAGACGACGAGAAAGAGCGGGTGGTTATTCTGAATGACGCGGTCCATGACCTGAAATGTTCTAATAAACTCGCGATCTCCGAGCCTTCCTATACCGGGCATCGCGACCACGGCGAAGGCAAACAGAAAACCGGCGACCAAAGAACACAGGAACGTTGCAACAGCTATGACGAGTAGAAAGAGATTCATGAATTGCACACAACTCCACCCGCCTACCCATCGACGGGACCTGGTGGAAGATTCTCGTTGAGATACCTTGTCAGTAGGCCGTAGAGATGCCTCGTTGTTCCCTCACCTTCGCGAATTGAGTGCGTCCGGTTCGGATACGCCATCATCGTGAAGTGCTTGTTGTGAGCGATCAGCTCGTTGATAAGCGCCTCGGTCCCCTGGTAGTGAACGTTGTCGTCTCCGGTTCCGTGAACGAGAAGCAGGTTACCGTGCAGGTTGTTCGCATACGTAATAGGTGAGCCAATCCGGTAGCCGGTAACGTTTTCCTGTGGAAGACCCATGTACCGTTCCTGGTAGATGGTGTCATAGTAGCGCTGGTCCGGAACGGGAGCCACAGACATTCCGGTATGATACAGATCGGGATATCGAAACATCAGGTTGAGGGTCATCGATCCGCCGCCGCTCCACCCCCAAACTCCGATGCGGCTCTCGTCAACAAACTGCCACTTGAGTATTTCTCTAAGCGCGCCGGCCTGGTCCGCCGAGGCCTGCGCACCGATGGCGCCGTAAATCATCTTGCGCCACGCGCGGCCTCGCGGCGCAGGAGTGCCGCGGTTGTCTACGCTCATCACGACATATCCTTGCTCGGCGAGCATGACGTGCCACAGGTAGCGCGTCCCTCCCCACCGATCGCGCGTGAGCTGGCTTGGTGGTTCCCCGTAAACGTAGAACAGGACTGGGTACTTTGCCGACGGATCAAAGTCTGACGGTTTGATCAGCCAGCCATCAAGCTCGAGTGTATCGCCCAGTGCAACACGAAAGAACTCGTGACTGCCTCGTCGCAACGCCTCCACGTTCTCTCTAAGCCGATCGTTATTCTCAAGTACTCTGACTCTCGAATGGTCCGGCAGGCGAACGAGATCGATCACGGGTGGATCTCCGAAATTCGAATAGGTATGAATGGCATATCGGGAATCCGGGGAGATGTCGTACTCGTGATCGCCGGCCAGACTGTCCGGAGTCAACCGCTCCATCGCACCGCTGCCGTCAAGGGGCGCCCGGTAGAGATAGCGACTTGTAGGGTCTTCCGGAGACGCGATGAAGTAGAGCCAGCCCTCGTTGTGGTCGACGTGCGCGACGCTCAGGATGTCGAATTCCCCGCGGGTGAGGAGCGTCTCTTCTCGGCCATCACCGGAAGAGCGGTAGACGTGTCGCCAACCGTTCTTCTGAGTGACCCACGTAAAGTCATTTTCTTCCCCGAGCCAATGGTGTTTGTCCACTCGCACGTCGACCCAGGCGCTGTCCTGCTCCATCAAGATGGTTGTCGTACTTCCGTTCTCGGCGTCGCCAGCTATCAGTTCCAGCCTGTTCTGCAGCCGGTTCATGTGCATCATGATGATCTCCCGAGAGTCCTGCGACCATTTCATGCGCGGGATGTAGTTATTTCGCGGATCGTCAGATAATTCAAACCACTGCGTTTGACCGCCCGTGGACGGCACGATTCCGATCCGGCAGGAGGAATTGATCGTGCCCGCTTTCGGGTACTGAATCGGTATCGTATATGAGTAGAGCGAGTCCGTATTGTTGATCAGCAAGAAATCGCGGATGCCACTGGCATCAAGTTGCCAGTATGCGATCGACTTTCCATCGGGGCTCCACCGAAAACCGTCGCGAATGTGAAATTCCTCCTCGTAGGCCCAGTCGAACGTGCCGTTGATTACAGTCGTCGTGCCGTCGTGGGTCAGCTGCTTCACGCCGCCGCCATCCAAACTCTCCACGTAGATGTTGTTGCGATACACGTACGCGACCCGGTCGCCGTCCGGAGAGAACTTTGCAAACATCAGGCGCGACGGCTCGGCGAACCGGCCGAGCTGGATCAGGTCTCCGGATGGCAAGTCAAGGACCCAGTAGTCGCCCCGGGTATTTCTTCTCCAGACACGCCTCGTATTGGTGAATACGAGAAGGCGCGACCGGTCGGCTGACCAGTCGTAATCCTCGATCTCGAGAGCAAATGAGCGTCGTGGCGACACCAGCGATTCGCCCGGCACAAGTATTTCTCGACTTCCTGTTGCCGGGTCGTGCCGCACGATTTCCCGTGCTCCGAGGACAGATTGGGAGTTCTCGAGCGTCGTATACCCGCCGCCTGCGAGCCATCGGGTCGGACCGTAGGTTGCCGCAGTGAAGTCCTCTGAGTCGAATAAGCGGTCGAGCGTCAGCAGCGAGTCGGAGTCTGAAGTCTGTCCGAGAAGAGCGTTAGGCAAGAGCGCCCACATGAGAAGGAACGCGGGAATGAACGGGGAGCAATTTCTCATGATTCTACAACCTCTGCACTTGGTCGCGCTAATAGTTCGTTGCGGTCAATCGTCCTTGGATTCATTATTCCCCAGCCGAGGAACCCGTGACCGGAGTTTACCCTTTGTCGCGTCGCACAGCAAAAAGCGAATGCTGTCCCAACCGTCTGATCGCGCCTCACGAGCTCATGAGTCCGGCTCTTCGACCTCACGGTCGAGGAGCCGACCTAGTCCCGCCCGCGCGTCCTCTACCATCGGTTGCAGCTCCGGATCGGCGTCCTTCCAAAGGTCAACAAACCGCCCGT
>JBFIPX010000183.1:0-6766 GCA_041609895.1 Rhodothermales bacterium | reverse complement strand
CGGGGATCGTATCCGCGTCAAGTGCGCGATGACAAGGGGCTGGATCCCGGATCGAGTCCGGGACGACAGTTCTAGCCGTCATGCCCGCGAAAGCGGGTATCCATGACAGTCAATGTACCGTTCACCGCCGCATGGATCCCGCACCAAGTGTGGGATAACCGGTGTTCTGGTCATACCCGCAAAAGCGGGCATCATACCCCACCCTCATACCTTGCCAAACACCAGTACCGCGTTTAGCCCGCCGAATGCAAAGGAGTTGGACAGCGCATACTGGACGCTGGCCTTCCTCGCCTCGTTTGGAATCACGTCGAGGTCACATTCCGGATCCGGCTCCCTGAAGTTCGCGGTCGGCGGTAATACTCCCTCCTTCAAGGCCATCAGGGTCGCGACTGCTTCAAGTGCTCCCGCTGCGCCCAGCGCGTGTCCGTGCATCGACTTGGTGGAACTGACTGCAAGCTCGTCCGCGTGGGCACCGAACACCAAGCGAATGGCTTCAGTCTCCATCGTATCATTGGCTGGCGTACCGGTACCATGCGCGTTAATATAACCGACGTCTTCCGGTGCCACCGCGGCATCCTCCATCGCCCGGCGCATCGCCTCCGCCGCACCGGCGGATGCAGGGTGAGTGAGGTGAGTCGCATCGGCCGACATGCCGAAACCCAGAATCTCTCCGTAGATGGTTGCGCCGCGGGCCTTCGCAAGGTCGAGGTCCTCGATGACCATCATTGCACCACCCTCACCGAGAATCATCCCCTGCCGGTCTTTCGAAAACGGTCGACAGGTGTCCGGTGCGACCACACGGAGCGCCTCCCACGACTTAAGGTTAGCGTAGCTGAACGGTGCCTCGCTTCCGCCCGCAATCGCGCAATCGATGAGTCCGCTGCGCACCATCCAAAAGGCGTGACCGATGGCGTGGTTCGACGAGGAACAGGCAGTCGACAGGGTGAAGACGGGGCCTGTGATTCCGAACTCCATCGAGATCTGACTCGCAGCGGCGTTTGGCATTACGCGAGGTATGACGAGCGGTCGACCCCGCGTTCGCCCCTCCTTGTAAAAGTGCTGGAAGGATTCGTCGGTCGTCGTCTGGCCACCTACGCTGGATCCAGTGACTACGCCTGTACGACTGCCGAGCTGCGGATTCCATTCGATTGCCGCATCGGCTACCGCCTCACGGCTTGCAGTCAAGGCGTACTGCGAAAACGGATCGAGGTAGAAGATCTGCTTCTTGTCGAAATGATCCTCGGGACGATAGCCGCGAACTTCTGCGCCGCTCTGAAAGGAAAAGTCATCGGGGTCGACGCTTTCCAGCTGCGTAATCCCGGACCGGCCGGCGAGTAAAGAGTCCCAGAACTTGTGACGATCGAGACCCAGTGCCGATACGGCTCCGATCCCCGTCACTACGACGCGGCGTGGACTCACGGCGACTCGGCGTCAGGACTCCCGTTTACGTGGGCCTGGAAGGCCTCGACCGCCTGACCGATGCGGGTCATGCCAAGGACCTCATCGCTCGGCAGAGACACGTCGAACTCGTCTTCCAGATCAGCCATGATGCTCGGGCCGTCGACCGAGTCAAGGCCGAGTTCCTCAAAGGTTGTGTCCATCTCCAGACTTTCTGCTGACGTATCAGCGTAATCGGCAATCAGTGTGAACACCTTCTTGGTAACTGGGTCGTGCATACGATCCTTCAAGGCTGTTTCGATTAGTTCCATCAGAGAGTCCGGCAGTCGGGAGATTGGCGGCGTTGGTTTGACGTACCTAGACAGATGCCAGACGAAATCTCGGCCTCCCACGCCCAAAAATAAGAGATGCGGGGCGCGTGCGGCAAATAGATAAACAGTGAACATCCGCGCGGACGCCGCCTCAAGTGCTCTGTGCGGATCTTCAGTGCCAAGTCGAGCAATGTGGCCAGCGAATTTCACCGGCATGGCATTTGCCAATCAAAAGGGTGAGGCTTCGGCATTGCCTCCTAACAAGCCGAAGAGGGCCTTTCGAAGGGCCCTGGGACCTCCGCAGCCAGGTAGTCGTGTAGGGTGAGCACGGCTGCCTGGCTTTCTTTTTGAGCGAGGATTTGATATCTGTGTCTACTGGAATTGCCCCACTATGTCCACTGTCTAGATCACAACAGCACCTTCGCCGGCTAGGGATGAGCATGTTTTATAAAGTGATGATGAACATTGCGTGTCGTGTCTGTGCGGCGGCGGCATTGTCGTTCGTAGTGACCGGCTGTGCTCCATCGATCTCTCCTCTTTACCGTGACTACGATGTGCGCTCGAATGGGGATGATGTCCGGCAGCGGATACGGGAGGCGCTGTCCGCCACCCGATGGGACGTCGTTGAGACTGACACGCCGCATGTCATCTCAACAGACACGGTTACAGTGAGAAGGTGGGGGCTCTACTCGGTCGAGGTCGCTCTTGAAGTCGCGCCTATCGGAGACGATTACGTGCGCGTCTTCATCCACCCGTACCGACACTACTTCACCGGTACGCGACGCAAGATGCCATACTTCAAAAGGCGACTTCGGCGGACGATACTGCCGGAATTGCAGGAGGCCTTTGAGGCTCAGGGGCTGATAGCAATCGGTTCCCGTCAGGAACGTGACAAGAAGTCGCGTGCCGGATGAGCGGAACCGTTTTTGTGCTTTCAGGTAGTCACGAAAACGTTCTTTACAAGACTGGGGATGACTTGGATTCGACGGATGGAATCCGGTATCAGACTGCGTGTCGAGCATCCTGGCATGCTCGTAAATCCTACCAGGAAACACGTAAATGCGAACGATTACTCGTACGCGATGGCCGCTTAAATAGCGCCCATCTGTCCCTCTCCTTGCCCGTCTGCCGGCGGGGAACAGGGGCATCATTAATGGTAGACTAGCCGTTTCCGGATCCGGCTGTTCCGGAGCGGCGAAGCTCAATCAGCCTTGGCTATGAAGGTGCCCGAGACGGTCGGCTTTCCGTCATAGCGACACGCAAATAGACCGACTACACACGTAGAGGTCTGCTGCTTGACCATTCGGACCCGGGTTCGACTCCCGGCATCTCCACCACTAGGAAGGCCCATCTCGCTGTACGGCGGGGTGGGCTTTTTTTGCGTCGAGACGCTCGTCGCAGGCCCCCGGACCCCCGGTCGTTACGAGGTTGCGTGATACGCGTCGCGGCTTTCGAGCGGCATCTATTTTTTATCAGCTGGATGCCGGGGACTTCTTGAATCGGATATGTCTCCGCGCTTCCAGCTAATGGTTGGAATGGCGGACCTTTTCTGAGTGCCGATGCAAACTCCTTCCATCGCTAAAGAAACTATCAATGGCATCGCCGACCGACCGATGAAGGCGGAATAACGAAGGGAAGCCGAGTGTATCAAACGCAGCGTAAACTCGATCCTGTACAGCCAGTCGGATTTCCGTTCTTGAATCGAAGGTTGCGGCTACGTACGATAGAAAGGCTGCGAGTGCCGGGCGGCTCAGGTAGAAACTGCCCGTCGCATCAATGACGACTCGACGCCCATTACCGAGAGCCCCTCTAAGGGCAGAACACAGGAAGGAGACAGTTCTACCATCGAAGCTTCCGCCAACGGTGATTATTGGGACTTCCCCGGAGTGACTAAGGTTGATCGTCGATTCAGCCATGAGCCTGAGACCCCGAGGCACGGATAATGGGAATTCGGCGGCCCATCGCTGTCGTCGCATCGCTGCCACGAGTGTCTTGTGTGGACCGGACATACACTTCAATTACCCGTTTTCGTCTCGACAGTTTGTCCAGGTTTCAGTACGACTTGCCAGTGCGGAACGAGACCTTACTAACATAAAGGAGGGCGGGAATTCGCGGAAGGAGAAGCCGAGGATCGCGGCCGTGTGCTTGGTCTTGGGGAAACGGTGACGGTTCCGGCGGGCACGTTTACGGACTGTATCCGAATCGAGGACACCACTCCCCTTGAGCCGGACGTCGAAGAGTACAAATTCTTCTGTCCTGACGTTGGGGTAGTACTCGAGGTGGACCTGGAGGACGATGTTCGTTTCGAACTGCAGTCGATCGAGCGACCGACCGCCGAGTGACTGGAAGTCTAGTCCGTGGAAGACGCAGCCACTGGACCCGTCGGTCAATTCCGAGGCGGCACTGAGACCCTGTACTGTGAGCGCCTTGTCGCACTGACACCCATCAGCGGCATTCTTCCGAGACCACTTGTCCGTCGATGATCACAGTACACACGTGCGTTCGATACTCGAAAGGATCGCCGTCGTAGAGAACCAGGTCAGCATCTTTGCCCGGTTCGATGGATCCGACGCGATCATCGATCTCGAGAATCCGCGCCGCGTCGATGGTCACTGCCGACAGTGCCTCCTCAAAACTGAGGCCGTTAGCCGCCGCGATGGCTGCCTCAAATAGAACGACCCGGGTCTTGGGCACGTAGGACTCATATCCACTCTGAATTGCGAATCGTATGCCTGCGTCTCGGAGCGTAGCAGCCGTTTCAAAGCTCATATTCCTTTTTTCGCCGGAAGCGCGCGCCATTAGCGGATGCAGAATGATGGGCACGCCCGCAGCCTTGATCTCATGGAGAACCAAATACGACTCGGCAGCACCGTCAAGAATCATCCTGAAGCCGAACTCGCGGGCCAGCCGAAGGGCACTGAGAATCTCGGGCGCCCGATTTGCGGTTATCATGGCTACATACTCACCATCCAGCAACGCCACCAGCGTCTCGAGCTTCAAGTCGCGGCCCGGCCTGTGCTTGTCTTCCTCGTACTGGCGCTTATCAACATAATTCCTCGCTTCCACGAGACTCTTGCGCAACATCGCGATCCCTTTGGAGCGCGTCCCGGGTGACTCGAAGCCGGAGGATACTGATGAGCCCAACGTCATGGCCAGCGCAAAAGCGGAGTCGACGAGGGCTTCCTCAACAGTCTCGCCGCCGGTCTTGACGATCATAGTTTGACCGCTGATGAGTGCTCCGGGACCATGACCTGTGTGAACCGTTGTGACGCCGAAGTTACGCACCCATTCCACGAGCTCCTCTCTCGCGTTATACCCGTCGATGGCGCGTAGCTCGGGCTGGATTGGATCGGACTTCTCAAGTTGATCCTGATCGTGTGGCTGGTTGAAGATGCCGGAAAAACCCACGGTCCCGTGAGCGTCGACGAGCCCTGGAGTCACCCAGGCAGCCTCGAGGACACGATATCCTTCAGGGATTTGAATGGATGCGGATGGCCCGACTGCCTCGATCCGACCATTACGGACAAGGACGACGCCATCGTGCAGTGGCGGGCCCGCCATCGTATGGATCGTGTCTCCCTTGACGGCGATCTGGGCCCGCATGGGACTCGCCTGACATAGAAGGCAGACCACAATACAGGTTGCGACCCGGCCAAGCGTTCGTGATACCCCAAGTGAACTGGCTCCGCCCAACCTGAATAGAGAACTCAACATCTCAGTTACCCCACTCACCAAGCTCTTCCTGATGGAATTCGAATGGCTCGGTGTAGACATCGTAGCCGCCGACAGAGAACGCGCGATCCTCCGGATCCTCCAGATCGAAAACCTTCACGCCGTCGATCCAAGTCTGCTCGATCTTCGTGTAGACACTCAGCGGATCACCAGACAAGATCACAAAGTCGGCGTCCTTTCCAGGTTCAAGCGACCCGACGCGATCCTCAAGACCAAGCATGCGCGCGCCAGCGATCGTCACCGACTCGAGCGCCTTCATTCGCGACATTCCGCCGCGTACTCCGAAAGCCGCGGAGCGAAGGAAGAGACGCGAATCGGTAATGTAGTCGTCCGTGTGATAGGCCACGTCGGCGCCCGCCTTCTCGAGGGCGGCGCCAGTTTCGAATGAAAGCTCGGCGGCCTCCAGCTTGCCACCCGGCGAGTCAATAAAGATGACAGAGCAGGGCACACCCGCCTCGGCAATCTCGTCCGCCACTTTCCACGCCTCACTGACGTGGTGCAGGACGATGCGGAAGCCAAATTCCTCGGACAACCGAATTGCCGTAAGAATATCGTCGTGACGGTGCGTGTGAAACTGGACGATTCTCTTCCCGTCGATTACTTCAAGGACAGCCTCAAGGCGCAGATCTCGAGACGGCTTCTTTGCCGGATCATCACCAGCTTGCTCTATCTTCTGTCGGTAGTCGAGTGCTTCGTAGAACAACCGCCTGGCCATGGCGGCACTTCGTGCGCGCGTCCCGGGAAAGGCCTCCCTCGTCGACCGTATCGAATTCGTTCCATTCGCCATCTTCATCCCGCCGCAGATCTCTGTCAGCGTATCAGAGCAGAACAGTGCCTCAGCAATCGTGCCCACCTTGCGCGGCTTCAGGTAGGTCGTCTGTCCGCTCATCAGGTGCCCGGACCCCGACATCACGTTGAGCGTGGTGATGCCTCCTGCCCGCGCACGGTTAAAGGACTTGCTTCGAATGTTAATCGCATCAAGGGTCCGGACGTCCGGGTGCAGTGCGGCCGAAGCGTCGCCACCCTGGACTCCGCCGAGATGTGAATGCGTATCGACAAGACCCGGCATCAATGTCTTTTCCGACGCATCAACTATGGTCGCGTCGGACGGGTAGCGAATAGCCGCCTCGGGACCGATAGCGCGGATACGTGATCCCTCGACAACCATGATGCCGTCGCTGATAGGCTCTGACGAGATGGGCAATATCGTGCCCGCCTTGATAACTACGACATCCTGAGCTTGCACTGCCATCGCCGCTGAAATGCCCATGACTGTGCACAGAGCTACAATGCGAGCGCGTACGGGCACCTGCATGACGAATACT